>JAHENU010000048.1 GCA_018609855.1 Candidatus Nanohaloarchaea archaeon
GAGGATGGCTTGATCTGATTCTGGCGCCACATCTTCTTGAATAGGGTGCATGAGGCCGGTTTTCCCTTTCTGTGCGATAGAGTCCATAGTAGGAAGATGAGCTGCTTCTAAAGCAGTTACATTTTCCAATTCTGTAAGAGCTTCGTCGCCAGCACCATCAAGCACAATGCATACATACGTCATATTGCATCACTCATTCTGGGTGAAGAGGCCTGCTCCCACAAACGCAGTAGCTCATTCAACTTCACTGTTCGCATACCAGCCACCCCACATTTAATTACAGGCAATTGCCAGTTGACCGCCAAGCGACTGATGGTTGGATCAGCCGCTTCACCGGAACGATGTGACAGAACGGGGAGCCATTGCTGATTCCGTGCGTATTCCACCGCATCGTGAGCTAGTGTCACTGTTCCAGTCTGATTTGGCTTAATGATGACTGCATTAACACTGTCTGCTGTCTGTGCTTTTTCCATGTGCGTTCTTTGTGTCACTGTCAAATCATCACCACAAATATATGTGTTCGGACACTGCTTTCGTAAAACAGCTGCTCCTTGCAAGTCCGTATCATGCACAGGATCCTCTACATACATTAAATTATAGGTTTCAATCAATTCCTGTATAAACGCAATATGTTCGCCTGAATCCAATTGACCCGCATCATTTGTGTATTGGTACCGCTCCCCATTCCATATCTCTGATGCCGCCACATCCAACCCAACCCCTGCATCAAGGTCCTCAGCAATTTGTGCTATCATATCCAAAGCCTTCATATCCGATACATTAGCTATAAGTGCCCCTTCATCATTCATACCTACAGAGTTGCCGCCAAGCTCCTCTTTAAGACGGACATATGCTTCAATATTTACCTCAATAGCTTCTTGTATACTGTGTGAGCGCCACGGCAATACTAAAAATTCCTGAATGTCGGTATACCCGCCATGCTGCTTGCCACCAAATACATTGCCGAGCGGAAATGGAAAGATCTGACTCTGTAAAGAAAATCTCTGATTATATAGAGCAAAAGACAAAGCGATAGCAGCATTGCTACCGATGTGTGCAAATTGATCGCCGCCTTTTTTCTCCAACCATCTATCAAGTTGTTCCTGCTGCCACGAGCGATCTACCAATTCTGGTTCCATACTCTGAATCTGCTTCACTGCTTCTGTTGCAGGAATCGTTTTTGCCTCAAACTGCCCAGTACTAGCGCCAGATGGTGCAATACCACGCCCGTCTCCAAAATGCGCTTCTACTGTCCACTCACATCGATTATTTAATACACACTGCGCGCGTATTTCAAAATCATCAGACATACACATCAAACACTTATTCACCCTGCAAAGATTCCAATACCGATTCAAATCGTTGTAGATGTACAAGACCAAAGATGAGAGCAATGATTCCAGCAATTAGTGCAAACACCAAGTTTAATGAGGTGCCTCCGGGTGAAAAACCGGGAATTAAATCTGGAAGCACTAATCCACCGCCTAGTCCTAACACAAAAGTAGATACGATACTCATAAAGAATGAGGTTTCAGCTGTCTGCCGGTCCATATTTCTCATATGGATAGCCCTGTTTAAATAACTAAGGGCTATCCAATCTTGTATTGCAATACGTCTTCCAATGCATCAACGTGTGTGAGAAACACCGTGCGACAGCAGTATCGTTCAATACCTAACTGATCCATTGCAGCTTTTTGAGAGGTCCCTTCTTCAGTTAGCTCCTGGAATTGCTCCCATTTATCCCCTATTACTTTTCCACAACTCATGCAACGTACAGGAATTATCATGTTGCCACCTCTATCGGTACGATTTCTGTTGTTTATGCCGCGGGCCTTTCGACGATTGTGATGGCTTATGCGGCTCAGTCCGTCGCGAATCTTCTACTAGCATATACCGATCATACGCCATAAAGGTTGACTCTAAATCCTTAGTATCTGTATAATATGAGACTAACGCTCGTGCAATGGCCGTCCGCGCCGCATCAGCTTGTCCTGATTGTCCACCACCACGCACGTTAACAGAAATGTCCACTTCGTCTGGTTCACCGGCTACTAATAACGGCTCAATTACTTTCAGTCGGAGCATGTCTGGCAAGTTACGCACATGTTCACCGTTTACTCGTACAGCTCCAACCCCCGACTCTATTAACGCCCGTGCTTTAGCCTCCTTTCTTCTTCCAACAGTATATATTTTCATGCTGACACCTCAGGTGGTGCACCTATGTGCTGTGCAATCTCGCCTAATGTAACATAGCGATCACGGCTCAACCGATCTTTTAACGCGTTGTCTATATAGACAGCATCTTCTGTAGGAACGCCTGCTGGCTCACCCACATAAACACGAAGCCGCTGCAACATATCGCCTCCCTGCTTAGTGTCAGGCAACATAGATCGGATTGTCCGTTTAATTATCCTATCAGGCAATCGTGGATAAAATGGCCCAAAATATCTTTGCCCGCGATCCTTTTTCTGTTGATAAGCTGCAATAATTTGCTCTTTCCTTCCTGAAACGACACAGCGCTCGGCGTTGATAATTTGCACATCCTCTCCGGACTTCAATTGTTTTACTACTTCAGTCGCTAATCTGCCAAGAATATGTCCCTCTGCATTGATTAACATACGTGATCACCTAACATAACACCTGCACTTTTCTATTCTGTACCTCTTGTTCATCTATATCAGATAGATTGCACACCTCTCCCTGCTCTTCAATAGCCTGTCGAGCTGATGTGGAAAATGAAAGAGCAGCAACACGAACCTGTTTCGATATCTTTCTTGACCCCAGTACCTTCCCAGGAACAATGACAAGCGCACGATCTTCTGCATGTGAATCAATATGCGATACACTGACTTCAGCTCTTCGACGTTGCGACACTAGGTTATAGGCAAGTCGTCCCCATAGCGCTTGCCCTGACTCTTTTTCTTTCTGCTCGCAGTATGCTATCAGCGATTGTATTTCGGGGTTACTTGCTTGAGTTTCCATACACTCACCTAGGTGAGGCACTAGTGTGCCGTTATGGTGACACGAACGTGCCAACATTTCTTAAAACTTGTGGGGGATGGGATTCGAACCCACGAAGGCGCTCAGCCACAGGATCTCTTCTGCAGCGAGTCACTATCATCGAAACAGACCGTTTCTCATCACTTAAGCGTAGCTTAAGTCCTGCGCCGTTGACCACTTGGCTACCCCCACACGACCTCTCTGCTCTGGCTGGCCTCATGAGAGTAGCTATGTGTTATCCCGCAACTCCTGATGGAATGATTCTATAGCATTTTCCAGGGAGGCAATGCCATGCAACACTATCTCTCGCGGCGTCAGCCCTGAGACACTTTCAACAGTCACCATAAATGCATTTGGATCTTCGGTAACGACAATATTGCCGTCTGATAATTGAGCTATTCGCTCGTAAGCTGCCGGGTTAGCCTGTTCACTTAAGTAAACAGAGCCGTTGTCCATATAAACAAGACTTTCTGGCAAATGCTCGACAATCTTTTGCAGCTGTTGCGTGTCTTCTGTTTTTACATTCACTGATGGCACGTTTTTATATGAGACGATAGCCGCCTGCCACTTTGCATGATCATAACCATAACCAAATCGAGCATAGGCCTCCACTTCAACTGACTGTTTTTCTCCCACTATTGTCAGAGGAATATCCGGATGCACAATGCGCACGCCATCTGGCGTTTCAATATCTTTTGCATACACTGTGCCTGGCGTCTCTTTTTTCAAAGACAGTTGTACGCCCTCTTCTGGCACTGCATCGGTGTCATCCCACGCCAACGGCACTAAACCTAATCGATGCGCCAATGCTTCGTCGAACATCGTTGCGTTTTGTATAATCTCAACGTCTTCTATCGCAAGCGTTGGTATGTGGTACATCATGCTCCGACGCAATGCGTTTATCAACGCATAATGCGCTTCATCAACACGTAGAACTGCTTTCTCTGCATTTGCTGATTCTATTTGTACTTTCATACACGTCTCCCTCGTTTA
>JAHENU010000049.1 GCA_018609855.1 Candidatus Nanohaloarchaea archaeon
AGGCGATATCAGCCAGTCTTCCATAATTCTGGAAGTAGGCAGTGGTGGTACAGGCACTGGCGGTGCTAGTGGCGGAGGATCAGGAGGAGGTGGAGCATTTGGTGGCAGGAATGCGTCTCCATTAGAAGTGACCGTTGTCTCCCCTGAACAGTCGGAGTTTCCGGCGACGCAGGAATCGGTGCGATTGGCTGTACGTACATTGAGTCAGGCTGAGTGTGAGTATGCGCAGCAGACGTTCGATTTTGGACAGGGGAACGCATTTTCACAATCGAATGGCACGCTGCATGAGAGCCGTATTGCGGTGCAGAATGGCAGCACCTATAATTATAATATTGTCTGTACTGACAATACACGACGCGGTGAAGGGGCGGTAGCGTTTAGTGTCGGGACTGTGCCGGATTTCGAGGTAAGATTGCGAGATACGGTGCGACTGGCACAAGATGAAGATGACAGATTATTTGCCCTGATAGAAAATAATGGACAAGTGCCGATCACTGTTACCGTTAACCTCACGAGACAGGAATGTTGTGCTGTTGAGTATCAGCAGCGGGTGCCCATTGCGCCGCGACAAGCCAATCAATCACGGATTGATCTCCACGTGCCGCTGTTTACTGAACCGGGCGAACATCAGCTAACTTTCTTTTTCGCGATGGAGGAGAGTCAAGAAGAAGCATCCCGCATCGTTCCCGTTACTGTGACACAGCACCAGACTGTTGAGCGCACTCATCAGCTCAATGACTCTATTACCAATATATCGCAACGGATTGATGAATATAAAAACGTCGGTGTAGATGTGAGCGGGCTAATAGCACGTATGGAGCAGTATCGTGCTGCAGTAACACAGGCGTGGGAAGCAATTGAACAAGACAACATGACTGCATTACAGCAGGCAGTGGAGAAGGCACAGATTGAGAAGACTGCAATTGAGAGACAGTTGGTTCAATTGGCGGTTATCAAGTTTTTCAAAGAGCATTGGTGGAAATTGCTCACCGGTGTAATCTCTGCTTATGTGCTGTTTTATGCCGTTACTTTGTTGTTCATCCCGTATGTGGCATTGAAACAAAAACTGGTAATGCTGCGGTCACGAGAGAAGGAGTATGTTTCCTCTCGGAAAAAGACAGAGCATCAGTACTTTAACCGACAAATTGACAAAGAAACGTTTACCCAGCTGATGATGGAAAAGCAAAACGACATTCTGGACGTGCGGGGCGAGGTTGATGAGACCCAAGAGAAACTAGATAATTTGCTGAAAGAAAGGTTGAGCTTCCATGCATTTATTCGGGCGCCAGCTATGGCTATCTATGAAATTCAGGAATGGTTGCGGATTCGCCGAAATCGAAAAGTGGCTCGTGAGAAACGACAGGAATAATATTATTTATTTAAAAGAGAAAGACGGAATATAAGCTGTATGGTGCTGGCTACCGAGCATATTAACGTTGATTCTGTGACGATAGATACAAACAAAGATGCCGCCGTAGTAACTGCTGAGGTGAAGAACGCCTCTGAAAAGACTAAGGTTATGAGCTTGTATGCATATGTGGGTGAAATGTGGGCTGACTACGCCGCAAAAATTCTGAAAGCTTATGAGACGCAACAGATTACATTTTCGCTGCCGCCAGAATACTTTGCTGATGGACAGGAGTTAATTCTCACTACTCGAAATTATGACAACGGCGTGGTGTATCGGGAACGATTGACGGACACAGGTCCTGAACCGGAATCGCCTAAAGAAAAGTTAGCGGCCGATGAAGAGTATTTAGAGACCAGGGACACTCATAAAGCTTCCTCTACTCAATACAAAACAGAAGGTTTCGATGAGACTCACACTGATGAAAGTAGTGTTGAGACAGAGAGAGATGTGGAGGAGGGCGATACTGAAGAATCTCCGCCGCATTCAATCGCCGATATGCCTGCTGATGATCGATCCAATGGTAACGAAGAAATGGAACAGCAAAGTAGCTCTATTGCTGACAGTATTGCAGATGAACACGCTACCTCCGTGGAGACGGAACCAGTCAGTTCAGAAGAAGCAGAAGGACAGTCTGAAGGAGAGAAGGAGCGTCCAGTAGATAGCGAAGAGAATGAGCTGAAAGATTATGATTCAAATGAACCATGGAACACACAAAAGCCGTACGATACCTCATCGAAGCCGTTGGCGCATTATGATAAGCGTATTTCTACAGGTATTATTGGTCTAGATCCAAAAATGAGTGATGGGTTTGTCGAAGCGTCGATTAATTTAGTGACTGGTAAAACGGGGACAGGAAAAACGGCGTTTGCTGCTTCATTCTTACAGGAAGGCGCAACTCAGCACGAACCGGGCGTGTATGTCACCACAGAAGAGCGAGATGAGGATTTAAAAGGAGATATTTACTCAATGTTTGGCTGGGACTTTCATCAGCACGAAAAAAATAACCTGGTAAAATTGATTTCATTAAAACCGGTGTTTCCCTCTGAAGAGGTTGACGATTTCGGGAGACTAGTGCGTTCGTATATTACAAATTTGCTGAGCGATGTGGAGGATGCCATTGAAGAGGTGGGGGCAAATCGAGTTGTTATAGACTCCGTCTCTATCATAGAAATGTTTATAAAAGATGAGTATTTGGCTCGCGTGGCCTTAGCGTCGTTAATGAATAATTTACGGAGTATGGAGGTAACAACCTTGTTAACCGGTACCGTTCCGGAAACATCGGAAGGATTAAGCGGCGGTGGCATTATTGAATTTCTGGTAGATACTGTCATTAAATTAGAATTCATGCCTATTGCAGAAGAATATAAGCGAACATTGACCATTCGGAAGATGCGTCGGACAGATCATTCTGTACAGATTATGCCAATTCAAATTACTGATGGTGGGTTGGAGATAATAGAAGTGGATTAAAGCTTTTTGTCAATGACTTCAATACCTTTTTTGCGCTTTATTTTGAATGGATACGATCCTGGAGTATGGTCGGTGCGTCGCATTTTTCTGACTTCCACACTTCTGAAAGCGCCGCTTTCCATGCCTGAATAATAGAGGGTGATAACGCCATCAACTACGAATTCTTCTATATTAAAGCGAGAGAGAGCTGAATTGCCTGCTGTTTCAGGAATCTCCGTAGTAAACAACGCAGTGGTGCCCATTTCCTTTATACGATTCACCAATTTGTAGAAGAAATTCCGCATTTGGTATTGGTTGCCTTCATAATACCCAAGAATAGTGCTCACAGGATCAATGACTACCCGATCGATATCCTCATCCATTAGTTCGTTCATGACTCTGTCGACGAAGTTGCCTTTGGCAAATGGTGGAATGTAGAGGACTTTGACTATTCCATCTTCTTCTGCTGCCGTGAAATCCCAGCCAAACTCTTTTGCATCCTCTTTGATTTCTTCCGGCCGTTGTTCTAGAGAGATGTATTTGCAATGTTCTTTGCGGGCGATCCCTTCAGCAATGAACTGACTAGCCAAAATAGTTTTTCCACAGCCTGTCGCACCAGTCACTGTAACCGCGCTGTTATACGGAATGCCCCCTTCAATGAGATTGTCCATCCCAGATATACCGGTGGGGATGCGAGAGACCATATATATAATTGGGCAGGTATACCATATAAATCTTTCCTTTATGCCACCTGTTCTCCCGTTTCTTTCTCATACACCCGGATGACATTGGCTGGACAGCCTTGCGCTGCCATGCAAATTTTATCTAACTGATCTTTGTCTGCCTCCACTTCAAGAACATACATGCCTTTCTCTTCATTGACCAAAGTGCCACCTATAAGATCAGCTAAGCCATCAGCAGCTAATGAGAAATGATCAGGATCTACTAATTCACATACAGCGGCACCAATACAGCCTTTCCGTTCATATTCAATGCGATATGTCTGCATATAGACAAGGACTCTGTGACTTTTATAACGTCATGCTTATGGTGGATGCTATGACATACATTACGCATTATTCATTTGGTAGAATGACTATTGATGGGGAAGAGTATACAAATGATGTGTTGATATTGGCAGATAAGACATATGACAATTGGTACCGAGAAAAAGGACACTTGCTTCAGCCACAAGATATTGATGAACTACTTGCGTATCAACAACATTGCTCATCATTGGACAAGGTGCACATAGTGAATGCAGCTATCACAATCAATAATTAGAACTTTGAAAAAACAAAATATAACGTATTCGGCGTATGATGCGCATACAGCAGTGAAACAGTTTAATGCAAAACAAGAAAGAATGAATTCAGTAGCAGGAGTATTCCATCTTACATGTTAGCGGAGTTTCCGCAATAAATATAAATCTATCATACTTTACTACTTTATAGTGATTATAAATGGGATGGTTTACTTCATTGTTGCATGGTCAAACAGGTACGCGGCCAGTGGTTATCGGTACTAACCAGCAAGAGGATGGGTATGCAGATGAGCGGGAGGAGTTATATGCTGTGTTGCACCAAATGCAGGAGCATCAGGATAAGGTTCAAAGACAATTGACTGATGTCGATGAAGGTTTGCAATCTTTATATGAGACACATATCGATACCAGAAAACGTACCTTGAGTAACGCAAATCACCTATCGTCTATTGACACAATAGCAAACCAACTGCAGTCATTAGAACGGCAAATGACTGTGCATGAAAAGCGACTCGAGCGATGTGAAGAAGCTTTTGACTCTATTAGCGATCGTTTGGACCGCTTTATTTTGCAATTATATCATACTACCTCTGCAGACAAGCGTGACGAGAGAAGTGTGTACACAGTGCCTCTTCCGTCATACCTCTCCCCTACACTAACTACCTTGCAGAAGGCTGTACATCCTTTGACTTACCGTGAGGTCGCGAAGCAGATTAGTAAGAAGCGGAAAACAGCAATTGCCTATGTCCATCGGTTGCAAGAGTATGGTTATACTGTGAAGAAGACGACAACAGACACTGGACAGACAGCCGTTACTTTGGAAGATGCAGATTAACCTTTTACACAAATGACTGGGACGGCACGTGCTACTTTTCTGCCAATGTTGAGTGCATGTGATACTTCAATCACTTCATCAACGTCTTTATAAGCTCCAGGTGCTTCTTCAGCTACGCCTGCACCTCCGGATCGAGAACGAACATAGATGCGGCGACGTTGCAATTCTTTCACCAAACGTTCTCCCTGAAATTCCCTTTTGGCTTGGGAGCGTGACATCATACGGCCAGCCCCATGGGCTGTAGAGCCAAATGTGAGGTCACTGGCTCCCTGGCTGCCTTTCAAAATCCAAGATGCTGTTCCCATACTGCCAGGTATAATAACTGGCTGGCCTGTGTTTTGATAGTCTGATGGAATGTCTTTGCTTTTGGGCGGGAAGGCGCGTGTGGCACCTTTTCGATGCACATAGAGAGGCCGTGGCTCTCCATCAATCGTATATGTTTCTTTCTTGACAATATTATGGCAAACATCATAGAGTAATTGCATATCCAGTCCATCGCTGTCTGTATTGAATAAAGTGGCAAAACAGTCGCGTACATTATAGGTGAGTAATTGCCGATTAACCCAAGCAAAATTAGCTGCTGCTTGCATAGCACCAAAATAATCCATCGCCAGCTGTTCGGTCACTGGACCATAGACTAACTGCCTGTCAGGAAGTTGCTGAATTTGGTTTTTATATTGTTGTTCCATTAAGCGTAAGTAGTCAGAACAGACCTGGTGGCCAAAGCCACGAGAGCCAGAATGAATTAATATGATGATTTGGTTGGTTGACAGGCCATAGGCATCTGCTGCATTTTGATCGAAGATGTCTTTTACTTCCTGTACTTCTACAAAGTGATTGCCAGAACCGACTGAGCCAATCTGGCTAATCCCTCGTTTTTGTGCCTTATCTGACGCTTTAGTGGGATCGCCATCCATAGAGCCATTCTCCTCAGCATGCATAAGATCTTGCTCGACGGCATATCCCTGCTCAAATGTCCACTGCATACCTTGGGAGAGAATTTGGTGGAAATCTTCTTGAGAGACAGAG
>JAHENU010000050.1 GCA_018609855.1 Candidatus Nanohaloarchaea archaeon
GCAAACTCTCATAGATCAAGAATATGTAACAGTGTCGGCTTCTGATTCCCTAAAAACTGCTGCAAAGACAATGAACGAACACGGAAAAGATTATGTGTTAGTGGCAGATGGGCAGCGCATGACTGGCATTGTGACAGAACAAGACATCACTACTGCTTTAGCGGCATATGACGATATCGCAACAGTGAAAGCCGGTGATATTATGAGCGACGATTTGATTACTTTGGCAGCCGATGCGCACTTAGTGGATATAGTGCAGGGTATGCAGGAACATGAAGTACAGCATCTCATTATGACAGAGGAGACAGGCATGACAGGCGTTATCACCATGCGTGATCTCATTGCAGGCAATAGTCTGATACAAATCACAGCCATGCAGCGGTTAGCAGGATTGGCCGATGATAGTACTGATGAGAACTCACTATAACTTTTTTTAATCTCTTTGGTGGATAATTGATTGCTATGGTCGAAACTATTACTGCACAGGAATTGAAAGAAAAGAAGGACAACGCCGATGAGTTTGTCCTTGTAGATGTATTAGGGGAAGACAGCTATCAGGAACAGCACATTCCCGGTGCCATTAATATACCAGTGACACAGATAGAGGAACAGGCATCACAGCATATTCCGGAAACAGGAACGGAAATTGTGGTCTATTGTGCTGACACAGAATGTCATGCCTCTCCTAAGGCAGCAGAGAAGTTGGAAGAGCTTGGATATACAAACGTGAAGGACTTTGAAGCTGGACTGGCCGGATGGGAAGAAGCTGGCTATCAGTTTGCCTAATGCATTTTTTCTTTTATAATGTTTTTAATCCATGGCCCGTTATGACACCAACCACTATGCTATCGGCTAGTTCCTGCTGTTGTTGCAGAATTCCAGCAAAAGGAACAGCAGCAGCTTCTTCGCCAAGAATACCCGATTGCCGCGCTAATTGTTTGCGAGCTTGCAATATTTCTCGTTCTGTCACAGTAATACCGAAGCCATCGGACTCTTGCAAAGCCGTATACGCACCCATACCATCTAAAGGATCACCACAGGCTATAGCGCCTGCCACAGTGACGGGATCAGTGATAGGGTCAATATCTTCCCATTCATGATACCACGCACGCACGACAGGTGCACATTCTGCTGATTGCACGCCAATAAGGTGAGGGAGTGTCGGAATGAGGCGTAATGACCGCAGTTCCTGTAAACCTTTCCATATAGCTTTCAATAAAGTGCCATTGCCGATGGGAGTGACTATGTAATCTGGCAAGTCGTTCGCTCGTAATAATTGATCAATAATTTCAAATGCAACACTTTTCTCTCCTTCACAGCGGAAATGATAGTCACCCATTAAATGCAGATTTTTATCAGCCGCATCTGCTTCAGCATAGGAAGCTGCCTGTGCATAATCCCCCTCTACATCTATCACGGCTGCACCCTGAAAAGTCATCTGACGTTTTTTCGTCGGATGCGTGCCTTGTGGCACATACACTCGACAGTCCAAGCCAGCTCGAGCACTATAAGCCGCGACAGATGCTCCCATATTTCCTGTTGAAGCAAGCACCGTCCCGTCAGCATGATCTCTCGCATGTGAAATGGCAATAGCTGTGCCACGATCTTTAAAACTGCCGGTCGGGTTTGTCAGTTCCAATTTCCACCGGACATCCATAGATGAGGATGTGTGAAACTTAGCGGGAATGAGCGGCGTGCCGCCTTCACCCAAACTCAGGCGTTGAGACACTGTAGGGTAGAGTTCACGATAGCGCCAATGGGAGAATCGACGTGAGCGCCACTGATTCCATGAAATATCAGGAAGTTCCGAATACACGATAGATAAAGCACCTCCGCATTCACAGCGGACGGAATCTATATCAGTGTAAGTATTGGTACACAGATCACAGCGTAAGTAGGCGATGTTCATACCTGAGGGAGGGAATCTGGCCTTTTTATGTGTTACACCTGCCAAAATAAAATAGCATAGAGGAATACAGCTACTGCGTGGTTAAACAACGGGGATTGAAACGCTATGGCTATAAAGATGCTGACAATTGCCGCAATAATGATAACAGAAAGCAATGCGTATTTGAAAGTAGATAAAGTGATGTTTGGCTCACTCTGTGTATTCCAGAAACTCAGCGCAAAGAGAGAGATAAACAGGATGGTAGCAACAATAAAACTGCCGGTAGCATACAATCCCAGGCCAGCTAAAACAGTGCCAAATACAATGTATTCACCTTTCTTAACCAACTCTCGCACAAATGCCTGATGCAGGACCGCCAGCGGTCGACGTATAGTGTACAAGTACAGCGACCAAAGCAGCAGAACAATAAACACGTATTTGCTAATAATCACGGCAAAGGTCCAAACAGTATCGAGGAGGGTGAAAAACAAACTCATAGTGAAAAGTGGTGTGCTACATATTTATGAATGCTGTTAGTCTCATGTATATGACAGCGCAGACAGTCCATAACTGGCACATGACAGGGAATCATATAGAGCGATTGCAACCACACATAGACAGCCGGTGTTTTTTAGCTGGAGGCATACAAGATACAAATGCTCCAGATGATGGAAAACAACCAAAGATATCAGCTCAAAGGGGACCATTGTCTCTATCGATGGTGAAAGGAACGGGTCACGATTGGACTCATTTTTGTGAAGACACTGCCTTTATCTATGAGAGTCAGGAACAATTATTGCTGGCAGTATTTGATGGGGTAAGCGGGCCACAGAACGGTAGTGGAGGTAGAGCAGCGCGAATGGCTGCATGCATACTACGACAAATACTGCAAACACAACCGCCTGTAACAGAGATACAGAATTTTTTCAAGCACTATCTTGACCGGTGTCAAAACACTATAGCGTATGGAGATACAACTGCTATAATTGTATATTGTGCGCCCGAGACTGCATGGCTGTGGCATGTGGGTGATTCTTTATGTTTCATAGATGGGTCTCAGAAAAATACAACTCACAGTGTTGGTGCACTGTTAACTAATACATTGCTCACTGCTCAGAATGGCGAATTACAGGAATTGGAATATGGCGATCAGCTGCAATTAGGCAGTGATGGAATGCTTACCGACAACTATGATGACAGTACTATTCTGTGCTACCGTCCCTAATAAAGACAATGTGAAGATCATGAGGTCACAAAAGAGTCTACTTGTGTATCAATCTCAGCGATAATAGCATTTAAGTCTTCAATACGCTCATCATAAAATTCTGTATCCTTTTTACCAAAGATAGCTGTCATGCGAGCTCTTCTCCGCTCTAATTGATCTCTTTTAGCCACAACAATTTCTCTCATAGCCTGAGATTGTTTTTCTTGTAATAAAAAAGCATCAATTTGAGTAATACCGCCTTCATACTCTTCCAACAAGGATTCTAATTCTGCTCGATGATCTGCATCCATGCTCAGGTCTGGCAGGCGATTGAGCAACGCTTTCTTTTTCTCTGCAACATCATGGAAGGTATAGAAGGTAAAAAAGCGATGAAATACCCCTGCCCGGAATAACACATACCAGAGAATCGCCAAGAGAGATACAAAATAATTGATAAGAATAAATACCCGGATGAAGACAGTGCTAGTTAGATAATAGAAGAGAAGAAATGCAGCCAATCCACAGATAAAGGTGATAAAGTATCGCCACGGCCGATAAATAACAAAGAATTGGTCTAAATTTTTATACAAATAGCCGCTGAGACCCCAACTAAAGAAAGAGTTAATGAGATA
>JAHENU010000051.1 GCA_018609855.1 Candidatus Nanohaloarchaea archaeon
ATTTATTCAGAATGAACGGTCCGCCTCTATTCGAGAGCTCTATTATCAATTAAAACGGACGATTCCGGATGTGAACGAAAATACGTTTGAGGATCAAAGTGAGTCTGACCCCTTAATTGTTGATATTGAAACAACTTTGGATGTATTGCGAGAACATCTACACCTTAATGCTGACCGCCGTGGAAGTTTATTTGGGCCTATCACTATCGAAGATCAAGGCGACACGATAGACTGCCTGCGATTGGGTAAATCAGGTTTGTCCATTCCCTCTATTGTAGATGATTTCAAATTTGTGGATCATAATGCAGACTATGTCCTTGTAGTGGAGACAGGTGCCATGGGAGATCGGCTTGTAGAGGAAAAATTCCATGTTGATAATAATGCCATCATTGTGTCAGCTGGTGGCCAGCCTTCTCGGGGGGTCCGACGATTAACACGTTTATTGCATGATCAACTGGAATTGCCGGTCTATGTTTTCTGTGACGCTGATCCCTATGGATATTACATTTATTCTGTATTAAAAGCAGGCTCTATGAACCTAGCCTTTGAATCAAAACGCTTGGCAACGCCATCAGCCAGACTAGTTGGTATGACTATGGAAGATATTGATCAATATAATCTCCATGGTGTAACTGAACAACTAAAGGGCATTCCACCAAATAAAGCTGGCGGCCCAACCGAAGATTACAAGCGAACTCGTGAATTAAAGTCCTATGCGTGGTTCCAACAAGATCGCTGGCAGAAACAATTGGACAAAATGGTCAATATGGGAGTGCGTATCGAACAGCAAGCCTTAGCTTCAAAAAGTCTCCAGTTTGTGGCCCAGGATTATTTGCCGAAGAAAATTCAACAGGAAGATTTCTTGCCTTAGATTTCAAAACGTTTAAATCTCTTCCCACAAAAGAAGGATTAAGGAGCCGTAGCTCAGTGGGAGAGCGCGAGACTGAAGACATTTGTTTGCTATCTCGTTGTCCTGGGTTCGAATCCCAGCGGCTCCAACGCTCAGTTATTCTTCTGTAATGTTGTTGTCGACGTGCATCTTAAATTCTTCTGCCGTGTCAAGCCCAAAGTAGCGGAGAAATTCATCAGTTACATGCAACTGTTTTGAGTTTCCTTTTTTCTGCGAAGTCACAAACCCTCGCCGTTCCAATTCCTTGACATGTTCATAGGCCCGATTGCCGCGAATGTCGATGACTCGTTTTTGCGGAATCGGATGTTCGTATGCAACTAGCGACAATGTGCGTAATGTACCAGTAGACATATCTTGGTGCGGAGCCAGGTGTGCTACCTCTTCCACTAATTCACGCTTAACCGTCAACTCATATTTGCCATTCACTTCCCGTATTGTTAGACCGCGATGCTCCTGAGCCAATTCTTCCTCCAACTGCTCAGCCAAAGAACGTACGTAACCTTTGGAACCAACACCAAGTATGTGTGATAAAGTATCAACACTTACTGGCTCTGGTGATAAAAATAAAGCTGCTTCCAGTCTCGCCAATTTCTCATTCATCTTCATCACGCTTTTCTTTCTCTAATAGTCGGACGATCAAATCGCCAAGGAATTCCTCCTGAACACATCGTACTTTCTCATCTCCTTCCAAATGCAACAGATGCACAAATTTTTCAACCTTTTCTCTGACATCTTCACGCTCCAAAATGTCTTCAAATCGCACATTGTTATCCTGGCCAACGCGTCGCCGTAAAATAGTAAACAAACGTTGCATACGCTGTTCTATATCTTCTTCAGAAATGGTAACTGGCACTTGCGACCGCTGTTGCTGGCGTTCCTGGCGGTAAGTATGAAGCACATACGTCCGTTGTAAAGCGGCGTACAGGTCATCTATAGTAACACGAGAAGTTGGCATACGTCTAATCGGCAAAGACAGTGCCGGGATATGGGTTTCATCTGCAACTTCGACAGCATCTTCTCCCGATAATGCCATATCATCAGCAGCAAAAGCCAGGTCTTCTTCCACAGATGCCGCTACATCTTCTCTCTCATCGCTGTTGTCACCAAGCCACAGTTGAGTTTTCATATTAAGGATGACTGCACTTGCTACCACCATGTGCGCTGGAGTGGTTAAATTGCGCTTGTCAAACGCCTCCAACAATTGGGTACACCGGCGAGCCAACACACAAATATCAATATCTAACGGATCCATGTCCTGAGTCAAGACATGGAGTAATTCGTCATGCTGGCGAGCGGCCATAATCTGCTCTATGACATAGTCTTGTGGATCCTGTGATAACTGCGTTTCCTGGTAGGATGTATCTATTTCCATCGTATATCTCCATATGCTCTCATTTCTTCTGTTTTATGGGTAAAGGGCCAAATGGTTAGTGTTCTGTTAGATCGATAGCTCGAATTTGAGAAGCGCCATCGACTAATGACACGCCATAAATCCGATGAGCATGTCTGATCGTTTCCTGATTATGTGATATTAACAACACTTGTGCTTGCTCTGCATAAGCGTTTAACAAATATGCTACTTTCTGCGCATTTTCATTATCCAGCTGTGCGTCAATTTCGTCCATTACATAAAAAGGGGAAGGTTCCAGCTCTTGTAGCGCCATAACAAATGCCAATGCAGTCAAGGTTTTTTCACCACCGCTTAATGAATCTATAGTGGCCACTTGTGTATGTGGGGGCTGTGCTGAAATAACTAAACCAGACTGCAAATCGTCACTATTTTCTAAATGCAATGCAGCCTCTCCGCCCCCGAAGAGCCGCTGGAAAATCGTGTGGAAATGATCAGAGACTGTTTGCAAGGTAGAGAAAAACACCTCCGTCTTTTTTTCCTCAATGTCGGCAATCAACTGCTCAATTTCTTCCTTTTCTTGGGTAATTGTCTCTACTTTCTGCTGAGCATCCGCATATGCTTGCTGATATGTTGCATACTCCTCAATAGCGCGCATATTGACAGGGCCAGTTGCATTCAATTGTTTAATGGTCCTATTGCGTTTTTGTTGTAATTCCTCTACAGACATATCTAAGTACTGTGTATGATCTGAAGTGTTATCTGCTGGATCGTCCTGTTGCTGAACCTGTTCCAACTCGTTGATGAAGTGTGAAATAGAGCTCTCCAATTGTTGCAGCTGTGTACGCAATTGGGAAACCTGCGAATAGTTATCTGCACGTTGCTGACGTAATTCATCTAATTCCTTAGTCAATGCCTTTCTCTTTTCCCAGAGCGAATGTGAAGACTGCTCTTCCTGTTCCTGTTGGTGAGATTTACGTTCTAATTCAGTCTGCAACTCTTCAATTTCATCTTGTACTGAGTCCATTTCTTGGCGTAATTCAGCAATGTGTGCTTCTTTCTCTCGCACCTTTTCCTGTGCACCATAGCCACCGGAGCGACGACGTTTTTGTACACCTCCTGTCATGACACCGCCTTTACTGACAAAATCACCATCTAATGTAACAGCGGCAATGCCATCGACATCTTTCACTGCCTCAAGATTTTCTGCCACTAATGTATCATGTAACACAAAGGAAAAGGCAGATGAATACGCAGTGTCATAGTTAATCAGATTAACTGCATAATCAATAATGCCGGGCTGCTGTAACGTTTCCTGTGCTTTCTGGCTCGGTCGACGGCTCTGTAATTTATCCAATGGCAAGACAGTGATACGGCCGGCACCTTGCTGTTTTACGTGTTGAATGCAACGGGTCGCCACAGAGCGATCAGACACAACAAGCGATTGCATGTGTTTGCCTGCAGCAGTTTCAATAGCCGTTGCAAACCTATCAGGCACATTCATCAAATCCTGTAAGCGGCCATAGATTCCATCCTCTTGTAACTGTAAGGCAGCATTGACCGCCTTTGGAGCATTATCACGCCGCTGTTGCATCTGCTGTAATTCTTCTATAGACTGATTCAGCGTATGAATTTCTCGCTCTTTCATCTTCATTTCATCACGTTTCCTGGCAATGGCGCTTTTCAGTTGCTCTATATCTTTCACAAGATTTGAGCCTTGTTCAGCTGCAATTGACTTATCTAATTCCTCAATCTCTTGCTCCTTCTCCTCTAGTGAATCGTCCTCTGTACTCAAATTACCAGAAAGTTCATCATATTCCTGTTTCGTCTTTTCATATTTCTCGCGTGCTTTATTCAACTGTTCCTGCAAATATTGTTCTCTTACTTTAACTATGGCCTTATCTAATGCGTCTCGTGTTGACTCTAACTTCTTATACTTCTCAGCTGTTTCCTTTTCTTTCTTAAGCTTCTCCAAATGCTGGCTACGTTCCTCAAGAATAATCTCCTGTTCTTTCAACTTTTCTTCGACTTCACTGAGTTCCTGAAACGCCACCTGCTTCTTTTGTTCATATTCTGTAATGCCGGCAAGGTCATCAATTAACCCGCGCCGTTCTGTTGGGCTTTTGCGTACGATGTTTGTCACTTCTTCCTGCTTAATAATGTGTGGTCCTGTTGGATCAATTCCCGCCAGTTCTAAAATACGGTCAATGACTTGGCGTTTGCAGTTGGCACCCATACACTTATAGGTAGCCGAAGACGGGGTGATTTTGCGACTGATAGTTACTTCCGCTGCAGGCGAATAGCCAAACTCTTCAAATGCTGGCTGTAGGGCGCCATCGCGATTGTCCAAATGCAAGGTGACCATGGCTGCATCCTTACTCGTCTGTGAACTGGCATGGATTAAATGATGCATATTGCCTGCTCGCATATGGGAAGAACGTTGTCCCATCACAAACTCTAATGCTTCAATAATATTTGACTTGCCACTGCCATTTTCCCCCACTACAGCAGTCATACCACCATACAGCGGAATGGCTGTTTTGCGGGAGAATGATTTAAACCCATCAACTACTAGTTTCGTAACACGCGGCATGCTACCATTACGGCACCGCTCGGATTTAAAAGCTCGGTCTTCTTCGTGCGCATCATGTGTCGGCATCTGAAGAGCGGATACCTAGTTCATCTAATTGCCACTGTGCCACGTATGACGGTGCGCCGGTGAGTATATCCCGTGCCTTTTTATCCTTGGGGAAGGCTACAGTTTCTCGAATCGAATCTGTGCCGAGAATACCCATCAAAAGGCGTTCTATACCGGGCGCTATACCGCCATGCGGAGGAACACCGTAGCGAAAGGCTTCTAACAAGTGGGAAAATTCGTATTTTTGTTGTTCAGAGAATCCAATAAGTTCAAAGATTTTGTTCTGAATGGAAGCGTCGTGAATACGCAGACTCCCGCCACCAACCTCAAGGCCATTCAATACTAGATCCATTTGGGTGGAGCGCACAGAAGTTGGATCTGTGTCCAACAACGGAATGTCTTCTGATCGTGGCATAGTAAACATATGATGCGACG
>JAHENU010000052.1 GCA_018609855.1 Candidatus Nanohaloarchaea archaeon
ACACATTCTTGCTGATATGGATGCTGTGCATTATATTCCTTATGACAGGCCTGAGGCAATGTTTGCTGAGATCTGTGCGGCATTGGATCCTTTCTTTACCGAATCTTTGACCAAGGCTTGACACCACTAACTTTATTAATCTTCCAGCAAATAGATGGCCATGACTGAACAGACTAATGTGAAAGTGAATCATGGGGCACAAGCCTTTTACACTGATGCTGTCGCTTTATTTCACAATGAGCATAAGTTCATCTGCGATTTTACCCAGACAACGCCGCGGATTGATCAAGTTGAAGGTCAACAACAACAGACGGTGGTCGTGTCACATAACACCATTGTATTGGATCCAGTGACGGCAAAGAAATTTTTGGATGTGTTGGAAGAAAATATCGCCAATTATGAGAATAAATTTGGTGAGATATCCATTGATGAGCAGGAGACCGTAAATGAAGATGTTGAGGAGTCGGAGACAGTCGATCAGGTAAAGAAAGGTGACTATAGTTACATTGGCTGATAGCTGTTGTGTATCTAACCATGCCTCCGTGGTGTAGTGGCCAATCATTCTGGCCTCTCGTAACAAACTGGTTACGCTCAGTTTACCCGCAACAGGCGCCCATAGGACGCCTTCCACCTCACAACATCAGTTGGTTGGAGATAGCCAGGGACCCGGGTTCAAATCCCGGCGGAGGCATCAGATCAATTTTGATTCTGTGTATTCAACGTCGTTTGCTGAAATCCACTCTTCCGCAATTGCTCGGGCATCATTCGCTCAATTCGTTTTGTAATTTGCTCTTGGTAATATACAACGTCTATCTTATGCGGAGAAAAATGCTCAATTGGCTGCACCTTTTCACCGATAGTAGTGCCGTTATGACTTACAAAATATGCTAATTTCATTCCGGACGGCACATAGTACCCCATCCGCCGCATTTTTTTAGCCAACTCATTAACAAAGTGATTAGATTCATAGTTGTCTTTCTTTAGGGTACACGTCATCATGACATCTTGCTCTGTTATATTATGCTGTTGTATTACATCTATCCATTGCCTATACACAGCTCTTGCTCTGTTTCCTCCTTCCTCAAGCAATGTCAAGAAATAATTATGCAATGCTTTTTCAACAATGGATGGTAACATGCGCCCTTTCACCGTGCTCCCTTTAAATTCAAGTGAACCATTCTGATGAAATAACACATAATTCTTGCGCATATAGCTAATCATGGCTTGATATGTATCTTCAAGCTCTACGACAATACCTTCATCAGTTGCTTGATTCAAAAACCGTTCCGTATCTTCTAACTCCCGCTTACTCGTATACTGAAAATAAATGCCATCTGTATCCGTTTCTATCAACCTATGTTCGCGGTGCTCCAACAAAATGCCAAGTCGTTTCACTAAACGGCGGCTAATCTCCGTTACCTGTGCAGCCTGCTCTTTGGATCCCCAGCGAGCTTTTGGATATCCTAAATATCCATAAAAGGAATTAATCAATGTTTTCAATGTCTGTTCTTTATGCATTAACTTCTGACATTCCCAGGTATTTGATTGCATTGTTTTTCGTTTGTCTTTCATCTCCAGTCGTTCTTCTCGTAATGCATGGAGCGTTTTCCTAAATACATCATCAGGGTCGTGTGGTGGCCGGATGTGGTACGTGAGAATAATAGATGGATACATAGACGCAATATCTACCTTGGCTATGTTCTTGAAAATGCCTTTCCTATGTACTTTAACCCACCCGCCTTCAATGTGGCTATTGTGCTTCTGCTCTTTGGAAGGTATAGTCTGTTCTTTCCTGCGTTGTTGATATTCAAGTATCAAAAGCCGTTCTATCATTTCAGTCGTTGAGAATCGGTGAGCCTCTTGCAATGAGGTTTGAAAACGTCTAGATAGGTATTGGATATGCTCAATAAAAAATTCGCCAAGTGTGTATATTCGTTCTAAAGTCTTCTGGAACCACTGCAGTAACAGCGGCTCATTCTTGTAGTATATATGCCGATAATTATTATTATATAGCCGCGTTGTCCGTCTCTCCATACCTAGAAACCTGCAGACAGCGTCGAGTGTATACAGGTCAAGTTTTATATGCTGACTTTTGGAAGCAAGTATGGCACAGTCTATGTGTTCAATCTGTGGCCATTGCACATGCCATGCATTCCGATGCAATTTTCCACAAAATGCGTTTTTCACACTAAATGAGGGAGTGACATCTAACTGTTGACAGCGCCAGTATAAGTATAGCAGAGAAAATCCAGCACCATCGAAGCTATAGAGAACACAGGGACGTCGTCGTTTCATCCAGCTTAGAAATGTCATTAACATTTTTTCTTCGCTACTATAATTCTGCAAAGAAAATATTCTTCCATCGCCAGGTGCATATACACCTAGTAGAGCGATGGGATGTTGTGCTTCTACCGGGTTGGTCCATTGCTGATCTGTTGCCGGTATAAGCTCAAAAGCATAGCGATTCATAGTCCTTCTAAAAAACCCTAATACTTTAATAGATCAAGTGGTGGTGTTGCCAGTTGCCGCTATCCGTTGGCTTCGCCTACTGGTAAGTATACGCTAACAGGTAGAGTGAGTGAGATGCCTGTGCAGGGCAGCTTTTTAAGTTCCCTGCACTCCTTTTGAGTATGTCACATCAGGGTAGTGTCTCTCATGAGTCCCCCTCTCCAAGCCTCCGATTGGGGTATGCCTGTGTAAATCATGCGCTTGGAAATGAAGGTCGTTCGGATCGGACCTGCCGGTTGGCTAATGCCACACCAGAGCGTTTGGAGGAACTGAGCCAGTCCAATCTCAAAGGCCTCCGCCGAGTGTTAGCGTGGAATGCGCAGAATGATTTTCGTGTATTTCGCATGTCCTCAGACCTGATTCCGTTTGCCTCACATCCAGAGACACAATGGGGGTGGCGTGAGGCGCTTGCAGCCGAGCTGCGTCAAGTTGGTCATGATGCCCATAACTATGGGATGCGACTAACTATGCATCCGGGCCAGTATACCGTACTTAATTCGTCAAAGCCCAACGTTGTGACGAGTGCAATTGCTGAGCTGAGCTATCATGCTGACCTGATGGATCTCATGGGGTTGCCACTAAGCAGCAAAATCATTCTCCATGTCGGTGGGGTGTACGGTGACAAGCATCGCGCTAAACGCCAGTTCCGCGAATCGTTTGCTGACCTTCCAGACAATGTTCAGTCCCGGCTTGTATTAGAGAACGACGAGCGTAACTACGGTGCCGAGGATGTAATTGAGCTGTGTAGCGCTCTTGAAGTTCCCATGATCTTTGACGACCTCCACCATCGGGCATATGCAGGCGAGCCGCCCTCACAAACACTCCTTGCAGATATACTTGAGACGTGGGACAATCAGGTAGATGGGCGACCAAAGCTGCACTTTTCCAGTCAACGCCCCCAGGCACGTGCAGGAGCTCATGCAGATAGCGTTGATGCGGAGGAGTTCCGTCGTTTTGTAGAGACCCTTCCAACGACAGAAGTCGATGTTATGCTGGAGGCGAAGGCAAAGGAAAACGCGCTATTTGACTTAGTAAGAGATTTAATAGCGTCATCACGGTAATGCTGTATACAGATATTCTGGCCTTTTTCTATCTCGTTAGTGCCCGTAACGAGGACGCTCGTTATCTCCCTCGATACACAAGACTCAATACTTATCTCAGGGGCTTGGGAGATGCAGAGTGACCGAAAGCAATATGCGGTCGAGGGCTGATCACCAAGTAGCATAATCGATCAGCTTTGTTTGGTCCACCACTGCACGCTTGTTGCCTGTAAACACGTTATACGCCACGACGGATCGGCGTGTCCTTTTATACGCAATGCGATGTACCTCAACCGGTAGCCGTGCCATTGTAGACGTATAAAACACAATTTTTGTCACCGAGAAAGTGATTCATGTTTGTATTTGCATTCTACAAATGTGATCTGCTGATCGCAATATCACAGGAAGTCAGGCATACCGGCCAAATGGCAGAAATATTGCAGGCGTTCTTTTTCTTCTGGTGACAGTATCCGAAACAGTCTCTAATATTTTTGTCTGACAGTGGGAAATACACGCTCTTTCTATATTACATTCAATGAGCCACCATGCCATACTGTCCAGCCGTTTTTCTTCAACCTGTTACGAATATGCCGCTCTGCAAAGAATTGCGAGTTCTTTGGCGGCGGACAACGAAGATAAGATATCAATCATGGTTTCGGGAGCGTCGGACAGTGAAGGCATAGGACTGTTGTTATGTGATACGCTCCTAAATAGTAAATGTGGGCACGTTGCCGATTGCTGCTAGCAATTACAGTTATCAGCCTCACTAAAAGGGTGGCATGCCGTGACAACTCTCATGCATTCCTGCAGTGTTTTTTTATCGTACTACGTTGCAAAAGACATCATAGTACGTCATGGAGCATGGCGGGCTCAGTAGAACAATGTGTCGGTTATTTAAGTATACAATGTGTTGATATTTGCATGTTCTCCTCACTTAAAAAACGTAAGAACATTTTATTAGTCCTCATTGCTATTTCTCTTGCAGGCATGTTCGTTGCCAGACACAATGACAACACCTCCGTTTTCATTCTGTTCACTCTTGCAGCTATTGGGAATATGGCCTATTTTCTGAAGCTACGGCAGCATATTTTACAAGCTACAGAGGAAGATGTGGTGTCTGTAAATGAGACATAGAATTTAATGTACCTACTAACTTGGTGACGCACAAAAGTGATTTACTGATTATTCCTTCTGAACGGTCTTTCGTAAGACAACCCATTTCGTATAGATGGCAACCGAAGCATTCCTATTGGTAATAGACCTACATTAATTTCAAATAGAGATGATTCTCTTTAGATGTATGGCCAAATACAGTTTGGGTCTAAGGCAGGCGTTTTGACTAGGGTTTCCTACACACTTTCTTGTTAGGGTTATTAATTGCCATTGTTTACAGCATCATCTTCACTAGCTTTTGGCGTCTGTTTGCATGATATGAAGTTCGTAATAAGAATAAGCCGCACGAAATCGTGCCAGTTGAATTTGATGACATGTCTTTTCTTCACAGTCTCCACTAGAACTAGCTTTTAATTATGTAATCGACTATGCCATACTTACTTAAATCATTACTGTGGTTCACGTATATGGCCGAGGATGCGTCGCAGCAGCCATCACATGAAGAGACAAATTGGGGTTTGTTTGCTCATCTGGCAGCATTCGCTGGTTTTATATTTCCAATCGGTAATATTATTGGTCCATTAGTAATTTGGTTGACTCAGCGCGATCAGAGTGATTTTTTAGCTTATCATGGAAAAGAGTCACTAAATTTCCAAATATCTATTGTCATTTATGCGATCGTGTCTGGATTCCTTGTGCTGGCAGGGATAGGCATTCTTCTATTATTAATTGTTGGCCTGTTGTGGGTTGTGTTCACTATTATTGGGGCTGTGCGGGCCAGTAACGGTGAGCGGTATAAGTATCCCTTCACCATACGGTTGATACAATAAGCTTATTTACTCTGCGCAACAAGTGTCAGAGCATATGTATTATCCGCTAAGGCAATGATAATGGTTTCATCCTGTTTCTGGGTTTTCCAGCTTTTCTGTTGCCCACGGACGAGATAAATGCCAGGCTGTAATGTAAAAGTGAGCGGCTGCGCTTCAGTTATTTCAAATGTCTCTGACACTTGTTCCTGGTCAGTCGGGTAGATGGTCACTGTGCCTGTGTTAACATATTGATCCGTGTCTGCTGAATACACCTCTAACGTAATAGTACATCCCTCTTTTTCCGCATATTCCGCCACTCGCCGGCAAAATGGATTAACGTACTGATACACTGTTTGTGAGGGGTTTTGTTCAAGAAACTGTGGGTTATACAAGGTCATGCCAACAATATCGCTGGCAATGCGATATCCCAAAGCCAGAATGTCATCTTCATGCAATGTGCCGTACCGATACAGCTTCTCCCGTGTATCATGTAGATAGTTGGCAATTCGCCCTTCACCACCGCCAGAGACAGGAGTTAAGTCAACGATATGGGTCAGAAAAGGGTTGAAATATATATTAAACAAGTCTGTTACAAAGCGATGGCCGGTGATGCGCATATCCATTTCTCGTACCGATACTACAAAAAATCTTCCCTTCATAAATCTTATAAAGGAGCAATGCCTACATTTCTGTATGTTCGAGCTTGACGGTATCAGTACAGAGGCAAAAGTAGGAAAGATCCTTTTGTTCATTGGTCTTGTTTTAAAAATTATCACAGTGTTAAGCATGTTTCTCTTTGGTTCTCTCTATGCGTTGTGGGGCTTTCATGTACCGCAAGTTGTGATGATGTCTGCTCCAGTCATCGCTATAGTATTACTTGTCGGCATTGCTTTTGGATTTATTTCCCTGCGATTTGCTGACGAAGGGGCGATGTCACGAGCCAGTATTATCGCTCTCGTTGGCAGTGTATTACCACCGGTCGATGTGTTATATTTGGTTGCTGGTATTCTATTTATGGTTAGTAAAGAGGCGCAGTCTTAAAAACTTCAGAGGTGTTATTTCTATATGGAACATATTATGCGAACGTTTAAGATACGAAATGATAATGTAGAAGAAGCTAAGCGCATTGCTCGTGAATTTATACACAGTGTTCAAGAACATGAGACGGGCACATTATCTTGTGAAATGTTTCAGGATGCATCGCGCCCTCATTTCTTTATCAATTTATTATTGTTTGAAAATACAGAAGCTTTGGAACAGCATCGACAAGCCTCTCACACTCAGGCGTTTTTTGACAATATTGTATCTCTATGTGAAAAGTCTCCTGAAGAAACGACACTGCATGAAATTGAATGATACTTAGGTCATCAATCACCACAGCTAATAATGTTTCCGCATAAGCAATGGTGGGCCATGCAATGAATTTTCTCTCCGCAGTGCCAGCAGTGTGTCCAGGCCATACTAATCACAGTAGCTCTTGAAACGCATGTTCCATTCTTTCAAATGCTTTATTAATACTGTCATACTCTGTGGCGTAGCTTAAGCGAATGAATCCTTCTCCTTGATCCCCAAACTCAGTCCCCGGCACTACAGCCACTTTGGCCTTTTCAATTAGCCAATTAGTGAGTTCAAGCGCTGTCATTTGTGATCTTTCTGGTAACGTAAACCGTGGGAAGGCATAAAACGCGCCTTCTGGTGTATGCGTATCAAACACATCACTCTCCTTACATCGTTGTAACACCAATTGCCGCCGTTTGTCATAACTCTGCTGCATTTCTTGTATGGCAGACCGTGCTTCTTTTCTATTTCGTAAAGCCTCAGCACCGGCAATTTGTGAAATGGTTGGCGATGTTAATGTCGTATACGGATGGATATATGCCATATTGCTAATGAGGTCCTCCCGCCCTACTGCATAACCTAAACGAAAGCCTGGCATAGCGAATGTTTTACTAAAGCTCTGAAAAGTCACTACTTGCTGTTCCATACCATTTAAGGCGCCGATTGAATGGTGCTGTGCATCACCATAAATGAAATGCTCATAAGCTTCATCGGCGAATATAAGGCAGTCATGTTCAATTGAAAGATCTGCAATATCTTCTAATACAGATTTGCTTAAAACCGTCCCCGTTGGATTTCCTGGAGTGTTTAAAATCAATACGCGTGGCTGTTCTTTTTCCATAATTTTCTGAACAGTTTCTATATGGAATTGAAATCCATCTTCCTGGCGTAATGATACAGGGACAGGTCGACCATCTAACAACAGAGTCATTGGTTTGTACGCAAGAAATCCGGGGTCTGGTACTAGAACAGCGTCTTTTGGATTTATAGCTGTCATCAGCGCAAGATATAAT
>JAHENU010000053.1 GCA_018609855.1 Candidatus Nanohaloarchaea archaeon
ATCCGGCTTAGCCCGACAAGTGACCATGTCAACAGGGGACGCGGTCATTCGACGTCGCGCGTCTGACCGTTGGCATCCGGATTCGTCCACATACGCATAGCCGAGGGGACAGCGGCGGGGATGGTCGCGAGCGTTGAGATGGCGTATCCTCGCATTGGCAGGGAGGAATGAGGGCCAGGGCCAACGCGATCACCCTCTCACCATGGCAGGGCCTGGCCCTGTTCTTCCTTTCTCGTGACCTACCGTAACATGCTTCTGCCGTTCTGTCGGAATGTTTGCCGAACGGGGTCATGGCTCGGGCGTCCCCGAGCTGTCGTTGTAGACTGTCCGCGTGCCCAAGCTGATCAAGCTCTACCGCAACTTCGAGATCAAGTGGGACAAGGACCGCCAGTACGTGGTGATTGGGCCGCTCGGCAAGTTGGTCCAAGAGCACCTCAAGACGGTCGCCGGCGCTGAGCGGTATGTCGACAACATGGTTGGCCCATCTGCGCAGTCAGCACAACCCGCTCCACAACCCCAGCCGAATGTCAGCGGCGGTTGTAAATTGGTTCTCCCGCACTTTTGATGAGTAAATACCAATTCGCTAAAGTGGATTTTCAGTCAATTTCTCCAGCGCCATCGCAATTAGGACAGCTATATTCACCTGGACCGTTGCATTTAGGGCAGTCCTGTAGTCCAGTGAGTAGGTCGCTTATCTGGCCGTGTCCGTTACATTTATCACATCGAACAGTACCCTTCCCTTTGCACCGAGGGCATTTCTTCGCCATTCAGCTTCACCTCCATTTCTCTGCCAGAGCGTATATCTCATCGAATATGGCCGGCCTGGGCAAGCCTTTATCTTGACTCACGTCTTCGCACCGAGTACGTTCTCAAAGAGAGCACGTCCAAACGGGGATATCCTTCGTCCATGAAATTTTGCTCGAAGTCGCCTGCTTTTCCTTCAGCCACAAACAAACGTCACACTCCCAGCTACTAGCTTTGGAATTCCACTTCCAGACTTTGGATCCAATAATGGGTACAGAGGTCACCAGCTGTAATTCGGATCACGGTTCTCTCACCGATTCTCCCAGAGACATCCCAACTGTCGGTCGTGAAATCGCGAGCAGGCGGTGCGTAATTCCTAACGACCGTCGAATTACCTGCACTGGACTGTATCTCAATCGTCACGGGGGAATAGCCACCATTAGGGCAATCCGAGTAATGCGATGACAGATGCTGTATGCGAAGTATAGCGTTGGCAGGTGTCCTGTCAAAGCTGATCGTGACCTTCAACATCGCTCCAGGAGCGAGTAATCGCAGACTACTTTCATAAGGAGGGTTCCGATCCCAATTACCCTCAGCAGACCAACTCACTATGTTGCGCTCGATCGCTGCACCCTCTGGGAATGGCGAAAAGTCGACCGAGGCGGAGTCTGCCCCTGCAGTTGCCGATGCAGTATTTGCTGAACCGAAAGGCAGGATGATCAACACAATACTTACCGCGAATGGTGTAAGACTGAGTTTTAGTAAAGTACTTACTCTTGTTTGCACGTTGATTCCCTGTTTGGTCAAATAATCGACAATATGGCCTTGGAGTAGGCGTGCTGCAATGTTTGTAACCACCACCATCAATCCACATAGCATAAATATCGTACCTAATGCATCTGCTGTATAATTGTCGATGGATTCTATGATTGCTAAAATAATACTAACTCCTGCTGTCAGTACGAAACCGAAGACTATATTCTGCCAAGATATCTCATAGCCCCTATCCCATGGCAACGTATCGAAAGCAGTCAGCATCAACGCCAGTGTAGGACACGTGAATAACACAATAAGAAACTCTGTTGCAATTCGGCCGCTCACTAGCCAAGAAGCAACGAATCCTATCGTCAGGGCTACGACCTCGGCTATTTTCGCCATTTTACCAAAATCCTCCACTACCAACTCATTTTGATGAGTCTGAACTTTGACCGGTATTACAATCTCCTGGGTTAATGACGGCATATCTAGCCTTATATTTGTATCATAGGCGGTCCCCCACTGTAAGCCATTGGTATTGAGCGAAATAGACAGGTAGCTTACGTTTTCGTTGATGTAAGCAGGAGTTACTGTCAACAAACTTGGATTATCAATTGACAGACTGCCTTCTAATCCTCCTGGACCGTTGTTTTGGATCACCATTTCTTGAGTAACTGAGCCACTGTTCGGTGTGACATTATGGAATTGTGGCTGTGGATCCCATTCTATTCGCGAGGGAATAATTGAGGATGAAGCCTTACTTTGATCAAGTATCTGGCCATCAGACCAGCAGTAACGGGCATTATCGGGGTTTGCAGAGCCACAACTCGAGCAATATTGAGCCATAAACAACCATTACATTATCTACTGTTTGAGCAACTGCCCACATTGAATACAATATTGCGCAGTGATAGGCATATAGTTTTGGCAAGTAGGATTTGGACATGTAACCGCTGAGGAAACCAGTGGAGCCCCACATTTTTCACAATATGGAATACCGTATTGATTATTATGTCCGCATTTTGGGTTAAGACACATTAGTTCCTTCGTTACTTGTCTATTTTCTAGATCTTCCTTCATTTCAGCTGCGGAGGTATAACGATCATCAGGGTCTTCAGAAAGATTTATGCGTATGATTTCTTCCAACCATTGTGGAATGGCATGATTAAGACTACGTACAGGCGGGGATTCAGAGCCTTTAGGCGGTGTATGGGTTAGTAGGTAAAACATTGTGGCCGCTAGCGAGAAGAGATCTGAGCGCGGTTCAGATTTACCCTGTCGTTGCTCAGGAGCGGCATATCCGCTCGTGCCAAGCCCTGTATCGCGTTCCCCCGTTGCTAAAGGGTCAACTTCACGCACACCACCGAAGTCGACCATCACCAAACGTGAACCTGAAAGTATCAGATTTTCTGCTTTTAGGTCACGGTGTATAATAGGAGGGTTACTCAAGTGAAGATAGTTCAGAACTTCACAAATTTGAATTGCCCATTCTATAACGTTGTTATACTGCAATGGTTGACCATCGTGTACAACCTTATCATGCAGAGTTTTACCTTTTATGTATTCTAAGGCAATATGGTATGAACCATTTTCCACAAAATACTCATAGTACTTAGGCACAATACGTAGATGTTGCAACGCATTGAGCGTCTCCGCTTCCCTTTCAAAGAGTTCTACGCGTTTTTCAAATCGATCGGACGTTGGGAGTAGCCGTTTTATAGCAACGGATCTGTTTTCGTTAAGATTGGTGGCTTGATAGACGGCAGCAAACCCTCCAGTAGCTATGTGGGCCTCTATTTGGTATTGCCCTTTCAGTAAGGGAGGAAGGGGTAGACAACAAGACTTGCAGAAGGTGCTTCCTGCAGGACTTGCTCGCTGGCATATCGGGCAGATTTCAACATTACCAGTCCTGCGTTTCACCTGTTGTATTAGAACACCACACTCACCGCAGTGGGAAGCATTACGCGCTAAGCTAGAACCACATTCAGGACACCGCATAATGCCTCCCTGGCTTGAAACTGCATGTGCTTCTTGTTGGAGCACCCATGGTAGATCATACCCTGGAGATCAAGCAGTTTCCCGGGTGAGCTTGAGGTAGATATTCGCTAGTGTAATTACGTCTCCTGCTGTAAGCGTACGCCATTCATCTTGCTCAAGAGGTCCTTCTCGATTGATGAAAGTGCCATTGGTACTACCAACATCCATTACGGAGCAGACACCCTCCTCTACCTTAATATCGGCATGGCGTCGTGACACCTTGGGCTTATCGGGATCTTGCTCTTGATCGTTCAAGTCAATGTCAACAGGACCTCCTTTATCTGGATCTGGACGACCTATGGTTTGCACACCTTCGAATAAAGGGAACTCCTTACCAAGTTCTTTCCCTCTAGTGACGACTAACTTAAGCGTTCCTTCATGAACAGGGGATGCCTCAGGAGCTTCTGGAGTCTCCGTTGCTTCCCCAGCCACTTCAGGTTCAGGTGGTTCTTCAGGTGTCATAGCAACTTGCTCCTCGCCTTCAGGTTCTGGCTCAGTGTCTTCAAGTAGATAGCCGCAATCGTTACACTGAAGCACCCCTGCCTCGTTATCGACTCCGCATTGGGGACATTTGATCATTGTCACACCTTCCTTCAGAGAAACTTAACTACTTACTCCTCCTCATCTGAGAGAAAGCCGGTTTGCCGTCCAACATCAGCTAAGGACAACTGTGTCTCTCTGGATACGTTCCCTAACTGAGTTTCTTTGATCGCTTGGTCAAGAGTCGTTTTCAGTTTTTCATCACCTAACTTTGTAGCGATTGCTTCAGCATTTTGAAGTAGTCTCGTAGCACGAGCCTTGTCTGGCTCGTGTTCAGCCTTTTTGACCACTTCATTCACCATCAACCGATCCACATATCGTGCAACTTCAGAATTGACGTAAGTTTGTGATTTATCATTCGTGTAATTCACAGATACATCGATGAGAGCGGTAGATTCTTCCTGTAGACCGGCCGATGGTACATCATAAACCAGCTCTAGTTGTCCGATCAGGTAGTCTCCCGGAGATCGTGGCGGCAAACTGAGGTCTAATAGCACGTAGCGTGGGCTATCTTTTTCCATCGAACCTAGCGTGATTCGTGCGAGTCGATCTTCCGTTTCAAGCGCCAGTTCGGCGGCCTCGGGTTCTGCTTGCTGCGCCTTTTTGACCTTCACCCCTTTGAATAAGTGCATCTTGAGAGTGACGTTGCTGTACGCTTTTGCCAATAACGTCCCGAATTCTTGTTCGAATATGGGCTGTGCACCTCCATCTGGATCCTGTGGATCCTCCATGTAGTACCAGCTACCATGGCCATAGTTTTCAGCGATCGCAGTGAGTAACTCTTTATTCCACTCTATACCTACACCTATGCACGAAAAGCTCATTCCTTCGGTACCATGATCACGGGCAATCTTTTTGCACTCATCTGGACTCCGTGTTTCTCCGTCAGTCAATAGAATACAGCGGTTTATTCGCTCTGTACTCATATGCTTGCGCAATTCAGCAATTCCTGTGTCCATACCCTTATACATCTGGGTACCACCGCCCAGATCATGCTTGTCTATGCTCTCAATTTCATTCATGATAGCCTCTTTGTTTTGTGCAGCCTGCGCTTCACATATGACCCCTGCATCATCCGAGAACGCAATAATTGATATGATATCGTCAGCTTCAACCATACCAATGGCATGTTTGGCTGCTTCCTGGATATACCGTATCTTCTCTGTGCCATCGACGAAGTCATACATTGAGCCGCTGACATCCATGACCAATGAGACATTTAGCGCCATCCGCTGGACAGCCGAGTCAGCTGGTATGACCTTCACCAATAAATAATTGGCATAATTCTCATTTGTGACTAGAACGTGGTCCCTCATCAACTGTGTTTCGACATTGATTTGACTCATTTTTGTTCCTCCTTTCAGTTACAACAAATCACCTAAGAACACAACGAATGCTATCCCTAGAACAGCCATCAGGCCCCAAAGCAGCCACCTTGCTTGCTCGTTGCGACCAATTCTCCTCAATCCAATTGATAGCCCAATTGACCCTCCTGTAACAGCTCCGAAGAAGAAATGTCCAAGTAGCGGGCTTCCTCCAATTGGAAGCATCATCCAATCAACAAACATAATGGGAAGAAGGGATATAAGAGCTGACAGAGTGACTGCAGCAGCTATTGCAAATGCGAATAGAAATAGATATAAGATCCACATAACCCTCTCTCACCCTAATCGTTAAAGTACACATGATATATGTAGGCGCCACAGCCCGTTAACACGATTGACACAGCTGCAAAATAAAGGGGGAGACCTGTATTGAAAACGAAGTCAAAGTCGCTTGACCTTACTAACCAGTTTCTAGATTCTGGCACCATCATCACGGGAATTCCTCGAATTATGAGCATAAGCGTCGCTCCAAGGAGCGCGAACAAGGCAGTCGGCTCAAGTACTTGACCTATAGGTGCACTGACATAATAACTTAATGAAACCTTGCTGCCCCCACCATGCGATTGGATTGTCAGTTCCTCTCGATACTGCTTCTGGCCATGAAGGGCTTCAGTGTCTATCGTGACTGCAATCATTATTGATTCACCACATTGAAGCCCGAACTCTCTAACGGATAGAGAAGCCCCCGGAGCCTTGCAGTTGATGGTGCCTTTAAGAAACCCTCGCGTAGCATTCTGAACCTCAAAGCTCAACGTCAGACTTCGGCCTTGTTCAATTGAGCCGAAGTCCAGACTGGTTGCCGACACATAAGGCTCTGGCACTGGTGCTCCCAATGCTTCCGTAAAGTACTCGAGCCCTTCATCTTTATTGGATGTACTGTCTACTATGTCCTCTGCCTTTGCTGCTAGATCTAACCAGCCCATATTGCTGAGGGAAGTTATCAAGCGCTCCGAATAGAGATGCACTTTAGCCTCCTCCCAATTTTCGTCTATCAGATTTAGCAATTCCTGCTCGCTAGATGCTGATCCAGACCCCAGGCTAAGGGTCGTGGGGCGCGTTGATGAATCTAACGGTTCCCCATCGTTGTAGCAAAAGCGCGCATTATCCGGATTTATGGTTCCGCACTTGCACTTGACACCCATTGTTAATTTCCTGCCTCTACGATGACTGCAGTTATGTTGTCGCCCCCGCCCCCCGCATTTGCTAAATTGACCAACGTATCACAGGCTTCCTGGGGGGGGGAGTTCTTCAAAACAACTCCCTCAATGGTTTCCATTTCTGCATAGTCTGTTAGACCATCTGAACAAAGCAGTAGCGTATCTCCCTTGTCAATTTGGAAAGAGAATATATCAGGTTCAACACTACGTTTTATCCCTATTGCTTTCTCTAGCATGTTAGTTGATTTTTTAACGTGGTCTTCTGTCTTTTGGTAGCATACACCTTCTGTAAAGAGGTATAAACGACTATCTCCAATGTGACCTACATACACGTCCCACCCGATCACTACAGCTACAGTGATAGTACAACCCATCTTTCCAACTGGAAGCCCCAACGTGTGCTGCGCATGGGCGTTAACTTGCTCATTCGCTGTCTTGATGGCATTGCCGATCTCAGGAATAATATTGTCTTCATAGCTATCTGAAACCACATTCTCGGTCAGTATTGGCGAGAGGGTGTTGCTGATTATTTGTACTGCAATTTGGCTTGCAATCTCGCCAGCCATAGCGCCCCCCACGCCATCTGAAACAATGAAAATGCCATTGTTAGATTGGCCATCTTCATTCCCCGCTGAGGCAACTTGGATCCAATAACTATCTTCATTATTTTCTCTACTTGCTCCAACATTAGTTCTTCCACCAGCAATCAAGGTGGGAATCCTCAGTTCTTTCTTCAATTCTAGGATTTCCTCCTGTAATTCTTGAGAAGGAAGCTTCCCTTCATTCATGATTTCACCGGACTTAGCACACCTTTGCTCCATATCGCGATTAAAGACCTGTAGTAATATTCTGTTGATCTCCGGATGGAGATTAGGTTGTATATCGGTCGGAAGCTTAGGCAGGAAAGGACCTTCAAAATCTTCATCCTTGAGAGGCCTTTCAAGTAGGAGCGACAACCACGTCGCCCCCAGAGAATATAGATCTGCCCTTATATCAGCCATGTCGGGAGTCAGAATGAGTTCAGGGGCAGTATAATAGTTATCTTCGGCTTCATAGTCCTCTGATAATGGCAGCTTCATTGCCCATCCGAACTCGCTCAAGGCCAAACGTTCATCTTCGGAGACAACTAACAGATCGGGATGAATCCCGTTGTAGAGTATTCCAGCAGTGTGAAGTTTGGATAACGCCTGGCAGAGTTGGATCAGCCAATCGAACTGCTGTATCCGATCAGTTTCTTCCGCTTGCCAAGCTTCTCTTAGCGTCCAGCCATCGACATACTCTTCAACCAGGTAGCTTCGGTCTTCGACCACGAAACGATCCAAAGCGTTGATAATCGTCGGATACTGCACCTCTTCAAGAAGGAGATATTCTAGCTCTAATCGCGGATTAGGACGGTATACTTCAATATCCTGTTCAAAACCCTCTTCAAGAAGCTGGGTAGGACGCGCCGCAGAAAAATCAGTTTGTATTCCCTGCTTCTGACGAAGTGAGCGCGATAAAGAGTCCTCGCGAAGCGAAGATATCCTGCCTTCAGAATCATGTACCGCTGGACCCTCTTTGATTACTACATTATGCTCCTCATCCAGGTCAAAAGCTATGTATTTATTAATACTTGAATAGTTAGTCGATACTACTTGTCTGATTTCATATTTATCAGTTAAAAGCTTTCCTATTTCCAACGGTGGGAGTTGTGATTCTGTTATACCTGAACCTTGCCATCCACAATCAAAACAGATACCATTTTCAGTAAGCTGCCTATTACAATTGGGACATAGTATCGGGTAATAGTTTTCCTTTGCCGTATTATTTTCTCCAAACATTGGTTAACCCTTATTTACTTTCACAGACCAACACTCGCCTTCCAATTCATGGCCTGTAGGATCGAATCGTTTACTCAGCGCTGCCTGTCTCTGAATTCTATGTGCTTCGAGTCACTGAGGTGGAATTTCACGTCTCCAAACCGCACAGTCGATCCAAGCTTAAGAGCATTCTTGCTGATTTTCCTTTCTTTCGCCGGCTCGCCGCTATAGCTTACAAATGTACCAGTCTCACTATCGAGATCCTCTACGATATATCTGCCTCTGTCCCACCATATGCGAGCATGCCTTCTAGCTATTGATGGCAGGTCAATGACGAGATCATTGTTAGGAGCAGCCCCTATGGTTAGCGTCCCTTCCGGAAGTCGCGCACGCTTGGGGGAAACGGAATTGCTCTCTGCTACCAAGTAATGGCGTTCAGCAAGCGGCCAGATGCTGCCCAATTGCTTCACGAGCGAACCGGCTTTGAATTTGATCTTCCAACCTGCTCGGTAGATATCTTGTTCACTTACGTCATATCGCTCAGCCAAGCGGGGCGCAGAAGCCAAGAAGGCCAATGGCACCAACAACAGCAAGAAAAGGCCAATATTAGAGGCCGGCACGAGGACACCTGGCACATAGTACGAATTGGCACCTGTCTTTTCCTCACTTGATCCTTCCACACTCGCTACGACGCTGCGTGACGTTCCATCCATCACCTGATGAGGAGATCGGTAAATGAACTTATAGCTGGACTGCAGTCGAATCGATAGCTTCTTATACAATGCGACTAACTGATCTGCAGAAGGAGCATAGAAGTAACTCCCACCTGATTTTTCTGCGATATGTGACAGTGCTTGTTCGTAAATACCACTTGCAGATGATGTTTTTTGTGCTCTGTTGCCCAAGCCTATCGAATATATCGGAATACCGATTTTTTAGAAAATGAAATTACATCATCTAAAGATTTCAAACTTTTATTGTCCATCCCATCTGTTAGAGCGATGACAGCTTTTCTCCCTTCAATAGATTTTAGCATCTCTAGAGCTTTATTGACAGCATCATAATACGCAGTCTTACCCCCCACTTCGAGGGATTGGATTTCCTCGACAAGGATACCTTTATTAGCAGTAAAATCTTGTAAGATGCGAACTTGATCATCAAAAATAACAATTCCTGTTTTATCCGTAGCCTTCGTTTGCCTTACAAATGCAATTGCAGCTTTCTTTAACCCGCTGATCTTCCCCGCTTTCCTCATGCTTCCACTCCGATCCAGGACCAACACAGCGGTCATTGGTTGTGGGTCGCGAGGACCAACGAATTCAAGCACTTCTACTGAAGCACCGTTCTCGGTCAGTGTAAAATGGGATTGCGATAGAGTCTTGACAGGCTGCTTCTGCGCATCCAGGACATCGATGTATGCGGTAATAGATGGAAAGTCTGATTTATCGACTTGGCTCACGTGGACCTCTGAAACAGACTGTCCAAAACCAGCCAAAGAGATACTGCAGAGGATTACCGTTAGCAAAAGTAGCTGTTTCCTGAATTGACCAATAAATTCTTTTAACTTTTTCGAAGAGTCTATCCTATCCTTATTTGCTTGTGATGTTCTTTCCCTAAATAGCAACACTGTATCGCCTACTTGGATTCTGTCGTGATTATTGAGTACCTGAGCTCCGTTCACCGATGCGCCATTCACTAGAGTTGGAGCTTCCATCACCCGATTGTGCAGCACGTATTGCTGGCTCTTAGAATAGAGGTCAGCATGTTTTCTCGCTATCTTGTTATCTCCGAATAGTGCAATATCACACCGTTCATCTTTACCAACCACGCTAGAACTTTTCGAAAGCGTGAACTCCTTGCCCTCTTGCCGGCCACGGACCACTTTGACCCACGCTTCGCGCAGCACTTCCTCAACAGTTCCGATGAGAGTCCCAATCGAAGCACCTAAAATGATGAGGCCAAGTGCTTGGCTGAAGGTATAGCTCCCAAAGACAAGCCTGAAGATTTCGAAAATTGCTCCCCCTAGGAAGCCGCCTATTGCGCCGCCGATCACGCCATATGTAATCTTTTTGGAAGCTTTAGTAGAAATGCCTTCGCTAACGCCGACCGCCAGTCCCAAAAACATCCATCCCAAAGCTCTGCCGAGAATTCCACCGCCAAAGCCCCATAAGACAAGCTCTCCAATAAGTAGCCCTAACGCTCCGCCTATAAAGCCGTACCCAGCCCCGTAAAGAGCACCTCTATACAGTCTTCGCATAGCTTGATCAAATACACCATCAATAGACCCGATCAAACTCCCAATAAATATACCAATAGTGGCTCCAGCAATGGCGTCTTGAACTATGATATTTCCTATAATGCCTATTTGACCAAGGACAAACCAGCCAATTAAGCCACCAGTTGCCCCGAATATAGCATTATAATAGATCCTCAGTCTTTGGCTCATGCCCACCTCCCTACGGAAGCGGTGTTTTCTTAAACAATCTCAGGAGCCGTAACAATGCTTTAGCTGGCAACTTCAATATATCATAGAAAAAGTTCGAAATGACCCTCTGAAGAAATAGCGTGCCTTTGCCTGGCCCAAAGGTGAGTCGCATTAACCCTGTCATATAGAACAGCAGTATCATAATGAACAGGGGAAGTTGATAGAGTAGATCCGCCGACGGATTTTGAATCGAGTAATTCAGATAATCCCAGACATGGATAAAAGCATACGCACCAACACCGAGAAACAGTATGAAAAGTACTGATTTTGAGACGAATTGTAAGGACCTGACTGGTCCAAAAATCATGACGCCAATCCCCAGAACAATAAACGCTAGCTGTAGCAGAAGTGATACTGATTCCTCCATGAATATCCCCCAGCTCATTCGTCCTGTACCCGTATTTATAACAGGTACCTCAAATATTCCTAGAATTGCCTTTGGAAACTAACCTTCCTTCCTTTCCAAATATGCAGTGACAGCTATGTCGATCATTTCAGAGAGAGACTTCCCATGACCAAGCTCGATTAACTTCCTCAAGCGTTTCTTTCGCTCAGGACTACCAGCATACAGCGTTACTCTTCCATATCTGTCCAATTCCTTCGGGATTCTCTCTCTATTGTTGTTTGCAGCTTCTTCTTCGTGCATTATTTCCTCCTCATGGTTGTTTATTAACCATCTGGTGACATGCTGAGTCTAGCATATCATATACGTCTAGACAAGTTCCAAAGTGCGTTTATGCAGCACGCATACAAAACATATTGTATTTCCAGCTTTTTACGCAACCGTGTGATTCAACATTATTAACGTCATCAAGCATATACACGTGTTACAGCGAAACTTCTATTCTTGAAGAACCACGCTAAGGAAGCACGGGCCTGCACCCTCAAAAGTGTACCACATGAAAGTAGAGACTGTGCTTCCCTGGACCGCTCCCCAACGTTGGACCATCCATAAATGTAAGGCCTCGCTCGGCTGAGCGTGGACGTGCCCGTTTGTCCCGATCAGTGGCGCGATTTAAGCCCCAGGCGCAAGTCCTCCCAATCTTGAATGCGGTCTCGTTTGTTGTACTCCCGGCACCACAGCTCGAACAACAGCCGGGCCTGAGCCACGCTTTCAAACCAGTGCACGTTGAGGCATTCGTCGCGCTGCGCTGGCTTCAAGCCGAGCAAGCCACCATCGGCCAACCTGATGCGAACCTCCTTGCGGTCAGGGCAAGCGAGTCGGCAAGGCACACCAATTCCGGAACGACCCTCCACCTCCCAACGACAACGGCGAGTGCC
>JAHENU010000054.1 GCA_018609855.1 Candidatus Nanohaloarchaea archaeon
ACCGCTACGGATACCACTATCGGCTGCAACTCGCAAGACACTATCCAGGTTATAGTTAGTAGCAATCCGGATATAGCTGCTGCTTCCACAGACTCCGTATGTGAGTGTGACACCGTTACATTAGACGGAACAGGTAGTGAAACCGGGACAGATGTTGTTTATGACTGGGAGAGTAGCGTCGGTAATAAAATTATTGATACTGCAGCGTTGACATCAGAAGCCGTTTTATGTAACACCGACACCTTTACACTTACCGTAACGGATACTATAACAGGCTGTTTTAGTGATAGCTCTACTATTTCGGGGATCATTCCAGCTCCAACAGTCGTCACTGATGTTTCTCCTGATACAGTTTGTGCCGGTGAAGTAGATACTATACGGTTGGATGGTACCGGAAGTGCTACAGGAAGCAATATTCTTTATGATTGGACGTCGGATCCTCCCAAAACTATAGATAACGCTGACTCTATTATTGCCACCTCTTATACAGACGAAGAAACGGATTATATGCTAACAGTGACGGACACAAGTACCGGATGCAGCCTCCTAGATACTGCTAAAGTACATGGTTATCCCAAACCCGTTGCCTCTGTCAATCCTGACACAATCTGTGATCAAGGTACAACCAATATTACTTTGGATGGTAGCGACAGTGATACAGGTAAGCATGTAACCTACCAGTGGTCATCTATACCGGCTGTATCTATATCTCCATCTGACTCCGTAGTAGCCAATGCTACTATTGATTCCAGCACTACTTTTATTTTAACAGTGGAAGATACCGTAGCCGGATGTATTTCTACAGATACTGCTCAATTAACTGTTATGCCTGTGCCTGAAGCCTTAGCAACTCCTTTGGGAGAAACTTGTGCTTGCGATACCATTCCTTTAGATGGTGAAGGCAGCGATTCAGGAAGTACTATAAATTATGAATGGACTAGTGCTCAAGGAAATACAATTTTAAACCCTACTGCAAAAGTCACTGAAGCAATAGCTTGTGAAACTGATACCTTTACACTCACTGTAACAGACACTATATTTGGGTGCGCTAGTGATACACAAGTTGATGTCAAGGTCTTCTCATTACCTTCTGCCGAAGCTTCAGCCTCTCCCGATACCTTCTGTCGTCAAGGATTAACCAATATTACGTTAGATGGAACGGGTAGTTCAACGGGAGATTCTATCCAATATAGCTGGACTTCCAACCGACCCGGACAAGTAACCATTTACGATGCGGACTCCATTGAGGCTAACGCTGATATCGATACAACCACCACCTTCACGTTAAGAGTTACGGATACAGCCACTAATTGTGACTCATTAGCTCAAGTAACAGTTAAGGTTGATCCAAATCCTGATTTGACAGCTTCTATCCCTGATACCACCTGTCAATGTGATACTATTCCTTTAGATGGCTCGGGCAGCAGCTCAGGACCACAATATACAGTGCTTTGGGAGAGTGCTCAAGGTAATACTGTTATAGATACAACCGCCCTCACTACAAATGCTGAAGCTTGTAACACAGACACTTTTACTTTAACGATAACAGATACAACCACGGGATGTTTTACGGATTCTTCTTTCGAAGTGGATGTATTTCCCTTCCCTAATGCTTCAGCCACGGTTACACCAGATAGCATCTGTGAAAATTCTCTGGATACTATACAACTTGACGGCACAGGAAGTAGCACAGCCGATGTTACTTACAGTTGGCAAGGTACACCCACCCCTGTAAGCTTAATTGATGGTGACTCTATACAAGCACAAGCAGTGGTTGATACAGCTACTATATTTACTTTAACAGTAACGGATACTATATCCGGATGTGACTCTATGGCAGTGGATACAGTTTATTCCACACCGGGTGTTGAAGCCGTGACTTCTATAACTCCCAACAATTTCTGTCGAACAGACACCACTGTTACCCTTGATGGTACAGGCAGCTCAACCGGGGCTGATGTAGTTTATGATTGGACGGCTTCTCCATCTGTTCCCATCAGTAACAGTGATTCTATTAAAGCTACAGCGACAGTAGATTCTACTACCCTATTAACTCTATTAGTGCAAGATACTATCACCGGTTGTACCCATATAAATGAGGATACTTTAACTATGTATCCCAATCCTGATGTTGCTGCAAGTCCAATTAATGCTCCCTGTGCCTGTGATACTATTACCTTAGATGGCACCGGGTCTGAAACAGGGCCGAGCATCGTGTATTCATGGAATAGTGCCAATGGTAATACAATCATTAATGAAGACTCTCTTGTTACAGAAGCTGTTGCCTGTAATAATGACACATTTACTTTATCGGTAAGTAATACAGGTACTTCTTGTGCCAGCGATTCTTCTATTATAGTGGGAGTTAAACCTGTACCAACTGCCAAAGCTCTAGCTACACCAGATACCTTCTGCCGACAAGGCCCGACAAATATCACTTTGGATGGTACCGGCAGTTCAACGGGTGACTCTATCCAATATAGTTGGACTTCCAATCGGTCCGGCCAGGTTACTATTAATGAAGCAGATTCCATTATAGCCAATGCAGATATCGATACAAGCACCACATTCACACTTACTGTCACTGACACGACAGTAAGTTGTGATTCAGCTGCTAGTGCAGTAGTTGAAGTGCGTCCTCAGCCAACTGCCAGTATTACAGCATCGGATACAGGTTGTGTTTGTGACACTATCACATTGGATGGTTCAGCCAGCAGCCAGGGTGCCCCTTATATTTATGATTGGCAAAGTGTTCAAGGAAATACGATAATGAATAGTGATAGCATCTCGACGCAAGCTACCACCTGTGTGAGTGACACTTTCACTCTTACGGTCACTGATACCCTTGCAGGATGTGTGAGTGACTCATCACATGAGGTTGAAGTCTTCCCCATTCCAGGAGCTACAGCAACAGTAAGTCCGGATACGGTCTGTCAACAAGATACAATCACAGTCAGTTTAGATGGTACAGGAAGTGCTACGGGACCTAATATAGAATATGAATGGAATGCTGCCCCTTCCGCTACAGCAATTTCAGATACCGATTCTATCCAAACAACTGCACTTATAGATACCACTACTAACTTTACATTAACAGTCATTAACTCCACCACAGGTTGTGATTCGATTACTACTGTAGAGGTTAAAGTAAATGAAAACCCGGATGTCGCTATTAAACCAATAGATGACGTTTGCCAATGCGATCAAATAACATTAGATGGGTCAGCGAGTATTAAAGGCACAGAATATCAATATAATTGGAGCAGCCTTAACGGTAATGACATCGATAACCCTGATAGTCTAGTAACCCAAGCTACAGCTTGTGTCGATGATGAGTTCCGATTAACGATTACTGATACCACGACGGGCTGCATAGCAGATAGCACTATAAATGTAAATGTGGCCTCTAAACCCATTTCTCAGGCCACCATTTCCCCTGATACGATTTGTGAAGGTACTTTAACTCCTATAAAGCTAGATGGACAGGGAAGCCAAACAGGTGATAATATCATATATTCTTGGTCCTCCTTAACA
>JAHENU010000055.1 GCA_018609855.1 Candidatus Nanohaloarchaea archaeon
AACACCAGTGGAGCTATGTTTGTACGTGCCTCTGCCAACTCACAAAGTTCTTCGCCTACCTTCGACGATACTTCTACTCCATACAGCATACCATCAGTACAAATATCAGATAAATGCGACAGTGTTGTGCCAGCAGCAGCTCCTAAATACAATACTTCACTCTCTTGAGTAAATGGAAAAGTCTCCAATCCATTTTTCATAGCAGCAGCTAATTTAGACGTCTGTGGTTTCCATTCCCTATATTCAACACCAGCATCATGAATTAATTGCTCACCATAAACTTGCGTACCCGGCACACCATTTCGAGTATACAGTCTACTATAGTCTTCATACACACCGCTATATAATCTATTCATGTACTGCCACCACGCTTAAGTTCATCATATCGTTGTTGAACATTATGCAATAAATCATATCCCTGAAATTCGCCGCCATAGGCGTCAATACGTGCAGCTAAAGATGTTTTATTGGCCACAACTCTAGCCATTTGGCCACGATCGGATTTCTGCACAGACTTCACCTGCGGATGCTGGAAAATAGCGCCATGCTTTGGGGCAGTTCCTTTTCCCTCTAAAAATCGAAATAGGGCTTTCTCTGCACCCAATACCTGAATAGTGGAAGCAGGCATACGCGCAAGTTTTTCAACAGATCCCGCCAACGCCAAGAGATGACAAGCCAACTGCTCCCCTAATATAGTAGAGAGATTAGGTATAAGGGAATGGGCTGTTTCCTGAATACGTTGTTCCAGCGCAAGCTCCTCCTCACTTACTTCTGCAATCAGTTGTGCCAATTCTTTCTGGATGGGGGCATCATCAGGTAAGAAGTCAGCTGACTCACTTCGCTCGTGTACGCCTTTCTCTACTTCTTTTAAAAACTGTAACAGCTTGTAATCTTCTATAAGCACGGCATCAGTAGATCTTTGGTCATCAATACGTCGTTGTGTAAAGGACAGTGCTTTTTCATGAATAAATTCAAAATACTCATGCTTTGTATCAAACAATTGCTGGGCAATCGCCTGATCAGAAAGCTTTTGCTCCGGAGACATTTCACCTATAATGGTGTGTCGGGTCATATTACCAAAGAGAGGAAAAGCTTTAAAAAGTCTTATGCCTCGCAGTGCGTGGAGAGATTATGGGACGCGTACGACCAAGTTACATCAAAAACATGGCTCGTGAATTGGCTAATCGTGCTAACTTCACTAAAGATTTTGAACAGAATAAACAACTGCTTGAGGAGCTTGACTTATTCGCATCGAAGCAAGTTCGCAACAAAGTCGCTGGATACATTGTCCGTGTTAAGAAGAACGAGCTCTTTTCCGCATAAAATACTTCTTTTATTTCAGATCAATTCGTGGCGTAGGGTTCCCACTGCATCGGGGCGGATTGCCCTGACACAGTCCAGTGGCACACTGATTGTCTGCGCTACAGCGACATTCAAATGCTTTCTTCTTGAAAAAGGAACCGCCTTTGAGCTTACGTTCATTGAATAATTTATCTTTGGCAAACACCCAATATTCAACTTCAGTGGCTGAACATGGCGCGGCAAACTGTTGCATAGGGGCTTTACAAGAAGTCCCATTGGCATTTTTACAGGCAATTACAGAGCACTGTTGATCTGCACACACCTGCATCCTATCAAACCCAGCAGATGGTTCTGGATCAGTAATCTCAGGAGCGAAAGATACTTGATTACCTTGAACGCTGTGACATCGTTCGCAATTCACTTCTGGCTTGTAAATATCACGCCACCGAACTGAGATTGAACGCGATACAGTCTTTGCTGGCTGGCAATCAAGTCCATAACCATCATCTACTTTAATATTCGCTGTCAGAGTGAAGACATCACGTTGTTTCGGCATAGTGAAATGCGTGATCACAGTGACATTCTCACCTTCATCAAATGTCAATGGCAAAGTTGTCCTGACAGAGCAATTAACTGCCGATGGGCATTGCAAGACAACATCTTGTATTTCAGCTTCTCCATAACCTGTGTTGGTGAATACAAATCGACGGGTGAAGTTTTGTTCAATAGAGCCATTAGCATCTTGTTGTGCCTGTAACAAATGAAGACTGCCATTTTTCACAGCACCACTGATATTCTCCTCTGTCACTGTAACTGTTGGATCAACAGCAGTAACCTTAAAATTCGCCAGTCCTTCAACTCCATGCTCGTCACCATCCATCGTCCCTACAGAACAAATGGTCGGTGGTGTTGCACCTGTTGGACAAATATAATCAGGTGAATCGGACACAGCATTCAAAAAGTCCAGTTGGATAGAATATTCTCCTGGTGAGTCAAACTGATGCGCAGTAAACTGTGAGTTTCCTCCCATTTGCCAATCGATATTGCAGTTTTTGGGCAGATAGCCTTCCTGAGCTGACATCAACGTTTGGCGCGGGATATCATGGAACTGACAGTTGTCATTAAACATATTGTTATGAGAAATATCAATAGATTCACCGTTCCGGCGCGTCCATGCCAGCAGTGCCGGAGTTGTCGAGGTTGTGACACCATTATTGCACTGGCTGGTTAACGTACCAACACCAGTAATCTGAAACGCACTCCCAGTACAAGTCACCATATTACCAAGAGAACCAGAATAGTCTTGACTCATGGAAGGGGTGTAGGAGACTTGTTCGGAATCAGGAATATGACCGCCATGTCCACTTTTCCCATCAGTCCAAATATACTCGCCTTTGATAGGGAAACTGCTGTCTAACACACGGCGATGAGAGGTCCGCAAATCCCACTCAGCAACAAGTGAATACGAACCGGCTGAAATAGATTGTGGGACTTCTGTCTCACAATAGTACACACCTTCTACTTCCCAACCAGTATCACCAGTGAAATCACATATGTCGTCTCCGACATCACTGATGGGCATACGATTACTGCCAGATTCCAAATAATAATCGAAATCGACATCGGTGGAGCGGGGCCACACATCACTCTGTGGCGCAATAGGAATAGCACTTTGTTTGAATGATTTATCTACACCTACTTTGAATTGCACTTCTGATCCATCGGCAATAGTAAAACTTACCGATTCTGTATCTGTCACATTAGCAGGGCTTGTTGCAGTCACTGCAATAGTATGCGATCCTGGTGAAAGTGCATCTGTGGTGAAGTTAAAGGAATCACAGGATTCGCACACAGTCTTCAACGATCCACTATCAATAGTATAAGATACATTTGCTGCTAAATTAACGCTACCGGTGACAGTGGCCGATTGTTCCGTAATTTTGCCACTGGGAGCAGTTTCTATAGTGACAGAAACAGGTGCAGCCTCACACTGTCCGTTCTGGCAAATCTCACCACTACCACAGGTTCTGACATCCTGCCATTCCTGGGTAAAACCCGAGTCACAATCCCCTGGGTTAGCAGATTCACTCATACAGACAGTAGTACATTCCTGCACAGTACTACCATCACACCG
>JAHENU010000056.1 GCA_018609855.1 Candidatus Nanohaloarchaea archaeon
CGTTTTGAACATTCCATAGGAGCTTTACATTTCGCTAGCCAATTTGCTCAGCAACTGCAGCTGTCTGAGACGGCGGCACAGCATTTACGTATTGCGGCGTTGTTGCATGATGTAGGACATGGGCCGTTTTCGCATGCCAGTGAACGCGTCTTTATGCAGTATGGCAAGCAACACGAGACATATACCGATGCAATCATTGCGTCTTCAGCAATAGCAGATGAGTTAGAAAATAACAATATTTCTGTATCGGCAGTGCGGCGATATATTTGCGGTGAGACGGAATTAGGACAGATTATCGCAGGAACTATTGATGTTGATCGCATGGACTATTTGATGCGTGATGCACATTATTCAGGAGTAGCGCACGGCGTCATAGATAGCGCCACCATTATTCGGGCGGCGCAATTTTATCGCAATGCGCTTGTTTTTCAGGCTAAGTTTCAACAAGCATTAGAAGGATTTCTCATGGCGCGGTACTTGATGACATCACCAGTCTATTTACACGCGGTGGCTGCTCGTGCAGAGGATATGCTCGTACGTGCGATTGAATTGGAGATAGAACATGACAGATTGACAGTTGACACTTTAGCATCTATGGATGATATTGAATTGGTGTCATATCTGCGCCAGAGCAAAATAGATGCAGTGCAAGATTTGATGACTTGTCTCGACCATCGAAACATTTTTGTTAGTGCCTTTGAGTCTTCTGATTTCTCCTCTCTCCTGTCCACTACCGATACTCAGACAATTCGTGCTTTAGAGAAAACCATAGCGGAAAAAGCTAGTGTGCCAGCAAACCATGTTATCGCCAAATATGTACCGGCAAAACAAGATTCCTTGTCTGTCAAAGTATTGCGCAATAAATCTATTCTGTTATTAGAGGAATTTTCTCCGTTAGTAAAAACTTTGGAAAGGCCTAGTGAAAGCACACTACGTATTTGTTGCCCTCAAAAAGATAGTTTACGAGTGCAACGGGCAATTGACCACCTATGGACGTGAGTGCATTTTAAATACACAGTCCAACAGAAGTTTCATAAAGGCCAGTGGGCTATTTTGCATATGGCAACATTAGTGATTGCAGAGAAACCAAAAAGCGCAGAGCGAATCGCACATGCTCTGAGCGATGGTCGGTATGAAAAAGAATCGCAAAACAAAGCGCCGTGGTATGTGTTTCAACGAAACCATGAACAATTCTATGTGGTGCCGGCAGTCGGACATATTTATGGGTTGCAACAAGCCAGCAAAGGTTTTACTTACCCCGTATTTGATGTTGAATGGGTAGAAACGTTCAAGAAAGATAAGAGCGCAAATTATGCGAAAAAATTCTATAATAATTTACAGCGGCTTGCTAAAAAATGTGATTCTTTTGTAATAGCATGTGACTACGATACTGAAGGGGAAATTATTGGTTATAATGTATTGCGGTTTATTTGCGGCCAATCAACGGCTGCACGGATGAAATTTTCTACATTGACAGATAATGAATTACAGCAATCTTATGAGCAACGTATGGCTCAATTAGATCAAGGTTTGGTTGATGCAGGGTTAGTGCGGCATTTTTTGGACTGGTTTTGGGGCGTGAATACTTCACGGGCATTGATGGCCGCGGTCAAGCAAAACAATCGCTTTTCAATCTTAAGTATCGGTCGAGTGCAAGGCCCAACCTTGGCTGTACTGGCTGAACGTGAGCGAGAGATTCAGGCATTTGAGCCACAACCGTATTGGCAGTTGTATGCTGACACCAACGATTTCACTGCTGTCCACACGGAACAACGGATTTTTGAGAAAGCCAGGGCGCAGCAGATTTATGATGCATCTCAACAAAACAATGCAGAAGTGACAGGGGTTAAGCAGCAGCAGAAACAGGTGAAACCGCCGACACCATTTAATCTCACTGATTTGCAAAGAGAAGCTTCACGTGCGTTAAAACTATCCCCGTCACGGACATTACAAATGGCGCAAAATCTCTATCTTGCAGGACTGATTTCATATCCTCGAACTAGTTCGCAGAAATTGCCAGCTTCACTTGGGTATAAACATATATTGCAGGATTTACAGAAACGCTGTGGCTATGGTGACTACGTCAAACACCTCAATCTAGAACAATTGCAACCACGAGAAGGAAAGAAATCTGATCCTGCCCACCCGGCCATCTATCCAACTGGACAGCGGCCAGGAAAATTAGAGCAGGATGCGTATCGGTTGTATGATTTGATTGTGAAACGATTTTTAGCTACATTTGGCCAGCCGTGTCAGCGAGAGGCTACGAAAGCGCATTTGGACATTAATGGTCATGAATTCTTGGCAGAAGGAATTCGAACTGTGAAAAGCGGTTGGACTGCATTGTATGCACCATACACATCCTTGAAAGAGCAGCCGCTACCTCAGTTAACCGAAGGTAATGCTGTGTCTATTCAGCAAGTACGTATGGAAGAAAAGGAAACTGAGCCGCCGAAACGATATACTCAGTCTTCAATTATTACAGAATTGGAGAAGCGGGGATTAGGGACCAAAGCAACACGGTCTGACATTATTGAATCGTTATATCATCGGCAATACATTCGTGATACGCCGATCCAGGTCACCCAACTGGGGATGGAAATTATCAAGACACTGGAAACCTATTCTCCTGCGATTATCTCAGAGGAATTAACAAGACAGTTTGAGCAAGATATGGAATCGGTTATGGAGCAAAAAAAGAAGAAAGATATCGTATTAGAGGAAGCGCAGGAACAGCTGAAAGCAATTATGCAACAATTCCAGGAAAATGAAGCAGCTATAGGCGAACAAATAATTGCTGCATTGGATGAGACAAGACGAAATGAACGGTATGTTGGTGTATGCCCTGATTGTGATAATGAATTGCGTATTATTACCGCGAAACAATCGAAAAAGCGGTTTGTAGGCTGCACTGGCTATTCTGACGGTTGTCGTCGTTCGTATCCACTTCCTCAGACAGGCATGGCTAAACCAACACAAGACACCTGTAACGAATGTGGCGATCCAACAGTAAAGATTATCAGGAAAGGGAAGCGGCCGTGGGAATTGTGTATCAGTACAGAGTGTCCATCAAAAGAAGAATGGAACAAGAAACAACAAAAGCAGAAACAGACAAAGACATCCCAATCAAAGAAGAAACATTGATCCTAGTGGTTTAAAATAAACGCCTTCCTGTTGTTTCCCCCAACCCTTCTTGAGTGATAATAAAGTGGCAGGTACTACCCTCTGGCTGAGAACGGTGTTTGGTAACAACAGCGCGTCGCTCATTTTTGTGTCCTTTTTCAAGATGGAGCAAACATTTTGACCAATATTTGGCTACATCACGAGAGACTAATTCTACTGCCTGTGCATTGTTAAATTGTGTGTAGACCTGTGTCGTAATTACTGCAGGGATAGTGTGTGCAC
>JAHENU010000057.1 GCA_018609855.1 Candidatus Nanohaloarchaea archaeon
ACTACGACAGCTGGATCAGGCCATCCAACTTCCTGCCTGTCCTGCGCAGATATTATGGCGTATTTATTCTTTCATGAAATGACTTATGATTCATACGATCCCTATAATCCAAATAATGATGAGTTTGTACTCAGTAAGGGCCATGCAGCCCCGATATACTACTCCTGTCTCTACCGGGCTGGTTGCATTGAAGAGGATTTAGACACCTTACGACAACTTCGCAGTCATTTAGAGGGGCATCCGATGCCACTGTCTCTTCCATGGGTTAAAGTAGCCACTGGTTCACTAGGGCAGGGATTGTCTATTGCTGCTGGTCTGGCATTAGCCATACAGAAACAAAATAAAGATGCGTCCGTTTATGTGATGCTAGGAGATAGTGAATTAGCGGAAGGATCAAACTATGAAGCATTGCAATTAGCTAGCCACTATCAATTATCAAACCTTATCGCAATTGTTGACGCCAATCGGCTCGGTCAACGAGGAGAGACAATGGTTGGCCATGACATTGATACATACGCAGAACGGTTCCACGCCTTTGACTGGCACACAGTAACAATTGATGGCCACAATCAGGAAGAAATACACGCAGCATTCCAGGAAGCTCATACAACAGACGCACCGACAGCCATCATTGCCCGAACGTATAAAGGGAAAGGCGTCAGTTTTCTCGAAGACAAGGAGGGCTGGCATGGAAAGGCGTTGGACCAATCGCACAGGGAGCGAGCTTATGAAGAACTGCCTGTAACTGAAATGCCGGATGTTACGGTACTGGAGCCAGAGCATGAAGAACAGAAGTACGTGCCACAAGAACCTGGTTACAACACCTATACACAGGGAGAGGAAATAGAAACACGGAATGCCTATGGCAATGCACTTGCCCGCCTTGCAGAACATGATAGCTATGTACTAGCCATTGACGGTGAAGTCAGCAATTCAACCCGAGCAGCATTTGTAAAAGACAAAACACCCAATCAATTCATTGAAGCGTTTATTGCAGAACAGAATATGATTGGTATGGCACAAGGTCTCTCGGTCCGCGGCTTTAATGTGTTTGCTTCTACCTTTGCTGCTTTCATTTCTCGTGCACATGACCAGATTCGCATGGCATCACTCTCGACGGCCAATTTCACTATTGCCGGCTCACATGCAGGAGTCTCCATTGGCCAAGACGGCGCATCACAAATGGGGTTATCTGACATTGCCTTATTCAGAGCGTTGCGCGGCACTACTATCCTCTATCCCTCGGACGCAGTCTCCACAGAGAAACTTACCAATCACGCCTACACACGGGAAGGTATTCACTATATTCGCACAACACGGCCTGAAATGCCTGTTTTATACGATCCTGATGAACAGTTTCCTATAGGAGGTTTTAAAGCAGTCCGTGCTTCTGAGGAAGATCACATTGTCATTGCCGGTGCTGGAATTACAGTCCACGAAGCATTAGCGGCACAGGAAACCTTAGCAAAGCACGGTATTTCAGCAGCGGTAGCAGATATCTACTCGGTCAAGCCATTTCATGTCGATCCTTTTGTTGAATTCGTGAACACCCATGGCGGCAAGCTAGTGGTAGTTGAAGATCATTATCCTGAAGGCGGTTTCGGTGAAATGCTTACTACACAGTTACGCCACACTGACATCCAGATAGATACGTTAGCTGTGACTGACATTCCGCATTCAGGTTCACAGGAAGCAGTGTTGCAGGCATGCGAAATAGACCATAATGCCATTTCCAAAGTAGTACACTCTCTTATATCATCTTAGCATATTGATTCACCATGTCAGCCGATACAGCGTCTTTCGATGTAGATGTAAACGAAGAGCATTTTCGTGTGGCCATCTTTGGCTCTGCTCGTATTGAGCAAAATGACGCTACATATAGGACGGTGTATGAGCTGGCTAAACACATTGGAGAAGCTGGTTATGATATCGTTACCGGAGGAGGTCCCGGTCTTATGGAAGCGGCCAATGCAGGACATGAAGCTGGGGACCCTTCTAATAAGACTCGGTCTCTCGGACTTTTGATCAAATTGCCAAATGAACAGAGAGCCAACAGTCATTTGGACATTAAACAGGAATATAGCTATTTCACACAAAGGCTGCAAGGATTCATACAACTTTCCAATGCCGTTGTCGTTGCTCCCGGTGGCATTGGCACGTTTCTTGAGCTCGTATATACTTGGCAATTGGAACAAGTTGGTTTTGTCCGGGATATTCCAATCATTCTCCTTGGTGAGATGTGGGAGGAACTTGTACAATGGGTGCAGCGCTGGCAAGTAGCGAATGCCTATATCGACCCCGAAGATTTGAATTTTGTATTTTGTGTAAAGGATGAAGACGTAGCTATGCAGCTCATCACGCAAACAGATACGTTATGTAACATCCAATCACCAAATGTATGTCAACAATTACGGAAACAACTGGTGACTGATGGAAGAGAAGATGAAAGTACATAGGGGGAAGCGAGAAGAGATGGAGAAAGCAGCGGCCAACACAGTTGCACGTCTTATTAAATATGTGCATGCTGAAAAAGGAGTGGTCGTCTGTGGACTGGTTGGCGGCTCATCAGTGGAAGGGCTTTACGCACAACTCATTCCTTATGACTTGCCGTGGAAGGACATACATTTTTTCTGGGCCGATGAAAGACTAGTGCCTATAGAGAGCGAAGAAAGCAATTATCAAGTGGCGTATAATGCATTCGTCCGCAAATTGATTGAGGAGGGCAAGATACCAGAACACAATATACATCCATTTAATTATGAGATAACACGACCGATAGCGGATCAAATAGCAACGTATACAGAAAAGTTTAAGCACGTAGCTCATTCGATTGACATAGCAATTTTGAGTGGCGGCGAAGACGGCCATGTAGCCTCTTTGTTTCCAAATCATCCGTCTATTCACAGCACTGAGCCATATTTTATTCAGGTAGAGAATGCACCAAAACCGCCAGCTGACCGTATATCGGCCTCTCCTCACTTATTAGCGTCTACGAATTACACTATCACAGTTATCTTTGGTGATGATAAACGGACAGCACTTGATAATGTATTAAATCCATATATGAGTGTGGAAAAGTGTCCTGTTCGACTGGTGTCACAGTCAGACGAAGCTTATATATATACCAACATCACACATTAGCTTATGAGTGTAGAAGTACCAAAAAACCACGTTCTCCTTGTATTCGGTGCAACAGGTGATCTGGCACAGAAAAAACTATTGCCGGCCTTAGCTCGCCTTGTCAGAAAAGGAAAAATAGGAGAATCTCCGATTGTTTGCATAGGTCGCCGCAATATTAGTCGTGATGAATACATAGACATAATGGATGTACATGAAGGAACGTATGCTGGTGCTGAGCAACTGAAAGAACAATTACACTATTATTCTGTTGACATCAAAGAAGACGATCCAGAAGAATTTGCCCAATTTATTCAGGAACTGAGTCATGACCATAACTGTAATGACAACCTCGCTTTCTATTTTGCGTTACCGAATGTTTTATTTAAACCAGCAGCTGATTTTCTGAATGCAGGCGGTCTGTTAAATGGCCCTGGTGACAAAAAAGTAGCGTTTGAAAAACCTTTTGGCCAGGATTTGGAAAGCGCACAGGAATTACATGAACAATTAACACAATTATTCAACGAAGAGCAAATCTACCGGGTTGATCACTATCTGGGTAAAGAATTGATAGAAAATGTGTTAGTGTTCCGTTTTGCAAACGCCATGTTTGAACACATCTGGTGTAACAGTTGCATAGATCATGTCCAAGTCACGTTGGCTGAGGAATTTGGAGCTGGTGGAAGGGCAGATTATTACGATACAGCTGGCCATGTGCGCGATGTCGTACAGAGCCATATTTTGCAGGCATTGGCTTTAACAGCTATGGAGCGGCCAGCTTCATTAGACCCGGAAGATATCCGTGATGCCAAACACATCGTATTAAATCAGTTACAGCCTGTCACCTCGGAAAATGTCGTGCTGGGACAGTATGGTTCGGGAAAAGTGAAAGGAGAACAGGTTAATGGCTACCGACAGGAAGAGGATGTGCCTGCCGATTCTAATACCGAAACATTTGCTGCATTCAAAACCTATGTGGATACAGACCGCTGGCAGAATGTCCCATTTTATGTTCGTACAGGAAAACGTCTTGATGGCAACTATGTGGAAATAAACGTGGTTCTGAATGACATCAGTTCTCAATTATTTGAGGAACACCCACAATTAGCAAATCATGACGTCATTCGCATACGATTGAAACCAGATGAAGGCATTCATATCCAATTTCACACGAAACAACCTGAGACAAGAAAAAGATTAGAACTCACTTCTATGGATTTCTGCTATCCGTGTACCTTTGGCACAGATACACCAGAAGCGTATGAATCTGTATTCCATGAATTATTGAAAGGTGATCACACCATTTTTGTCAGATGGGATGAAATACAGGCAAGCTGGCGCTTTACTGATACGTTATTACAGACAGCAGTGCAACATGACTATACATTTCCGAATTACACGGCTGGTAAGGGAGGACCAGAGGCAGCTATTAACCTTATTGAAAAAGATAAAAGGACCTGGCTCACCGTAGAAAATAAAAGAGAGTGATAATATGAAAATCGGTTACATTGGCTTAGGCAAAATGGGACAAAACATGGTATATAATCTGTTAGACCATAATCATGAAGTAGTGGCTTATAATAGATCTCTAGAGCCAGTCAAAGAAGTGGAACAGGCTGGCGCTGAAGGAGCATATTCATATGAAGAACTTGTCAACACATTGCGCAATCTGGAAAGAAAAATTATCTGGATCATGGTACCAGCAGGTGACCCAGTGGATGCTGTATTAGAAGATATTACTCCATTGCTGAATGAAGGCGATATTGTTATTGACGGCGGCAATTCACGATTTACTAGCTCAATGGAACGACACACACAGCTAAAGGAAAAAGGCATTCACTTCATCGATGTTGGTGTGTCTGGCGGTCCTTCTGGAGCTCGACACGGTGCTTGTATGATGGCAGGTGGAGAGAAAGAGATATATGATGTTCTTGCACCGCTGCTTGCAGATCTCTGTGTCGAAAATGGCTATGGATACGTGGGAGAAGGAGGAGCCGGCCATTTCGTGAAAATGGTCCACAATGGCATTGAATACGGTATGATGCAGGCCATTGCCGAAGGATTCGATGTCATTCGGCAATCAGACTTTTCTTCTGATCTTGAAGAAGTGGCAAAGGTGTACAACAACGGCAGCGTGATTGAATCACGACTCATTCGCTGGTTGAAAGACGGCTACAAGGAATTTGGCCCAGACCTTGAATCAGTCTCAGGCGCTGCCGAAGAATCAGGTGAAGGCCGTTGGACAGTGGAATGGGCAAAAGACAAAGGAATGTCTGTCGATGTGATTGAAGATGCATTAGATGCGCGATTACGGAGTCAGGAGCAGCCAAACTACCAGGGAAAAATTATCACTTTATTGAGACATCAATTCGGTGGCCACAGTCTAAACGGCCAGTAATCACTACCCTTTTTTCTTTTTATACAGAAACACATCTGTCATTGTGGAACATGCATTTAGGACACACAACGGCGGTCCTTACCACAACTACAGCATATAATAGACATCAGAGGTATGTGTTGGATAGGCCCATGGCAACGCTTTCAACTGGTCTGCAGTAATGCCGTGCTCTATCGCCAAGGCAAAGAGGTTGATAATATCTTCGGCATGCTGTCCCATTACATGCGCCCCAAGGACAGTGTGAGTGTTCTTATCCACCAGCACTTTATAGCAGGCAAATTGTTCATTAATTCTTCGGTAGGTATACCAGCCTGAAGCATCTCCCTGCTTCACTGCATAATCAAGTCCCTGTTCTTTAGCATCTGATTCCTTTATACCAACAGAAGCTACCGGAGGGATTGTGAACACTACTGAAGGTACAATGCCATTATACACTGTCTTTTCATTACCATGTAACAAATTATGGGCCACCACTTGTCCATCATCGCTAGCGGTCGGTGTTAGTGGAGGCAATCCTTCCTGAGCACAGTCTCCTGCAGCATATACATGCGAATTGCTGACACTCTGTAAATATTCGTTGACTTTTACGCCTTTTTCAGCTTGCACATTTCCATTATTTAATGCCAAATTATCAATTTCAGGCACTCTTCCAGCCCCATGCACAACTAAATCAGCTTCAAATTCTCGATCTCCGCTTTTCACCACGAACTTATCTCCTCTTTTTTCAATGGCTTCTA
>JAHENU010000058.1 GCA_018609855.1 Candidatus Nanohaloarchaea archaeon
CAATACAGTATATGAAAAAGGTGATATTTCGATGAAACCGTGGGTGATGGCAGTGTTGCTTATCCTCCTGCTGCCAGCGGTATGGGGGCAAGGGTATGAAAAGGCAAATAAGTCGTTGCAGGAAGCTAACCAGAGTATTCAAGAGATGAAGAAACAGGGATTTAGTGTACAAAGAGTAACTGATCTGTACAAATCGGCGAAGCAGCAGTTTGAAGCGCAAAGAGCGTTAGAAAAGCAGGGAGGAACGCCTAACTACGATACTGTTATTAGTCAGACTGAAAGAATACAGGAACTTGAAAAGAAAGCATTTACCGTCAATGATAAATTAACTGCCCTTAATCTGAGCATTCAGGAAGCCAGCGACACAGTTAATGTGAGTGAAGCTAAACAAACATTTGCAGAGGCAGTACGTGAATTTAAAGATGAACGATATGAAAAAGCTCAAGAAAAGATTGATGAGGCGTATAAAGAATTGTCTGAAGCTGAAGCCGCCTTTGCCAAAGTCCGTGCCTTTTATGACGCCACTTCGGCCACAATTGGCAATTTTCTGAAAGAGAAGTGGAAAGAGACTACTGGAGGAGCAGTTGCCGCTATACTGATCGGTTTTGTAGTGTGGACCGGTATCTCAATTCGCATGAAAAAGAAAGAACTGAAGCGTTTGCATTTGGAAAAGGAGACAGTGTATAAGCTGATTAAAGAGGTGCAGCATCAGTATTTTGAAGAAGGGTCGATTGCAGATAGCATTTATAAGGTGAAAGTGCAGAAGTTAAGCGAATTGATCCGGGACATTAATCGGCAGATTCCATTGGTTATGTCAGAGTTACAGGACAAGAAGAGCAGCATTATGTGGCTAAAAAAGCTGTTGCATATGGAAACGAAATCGGCTGAAGAGGAGCTGGAAGAGGAAGGGTGGAGTGATGACAAAATCAAAGAAGAGATTAAGAAGAAGAAGCTACAAAAGGAGGAGATGGAGCAAGTAAAGCAGCAGGCTGCTGCCTAAGGCATACACAGCACATTAACCGACCATAAGGTCTTTATTGCACTAAAGGCCTTTATGAAAGTGTAATTTGACCACTTTCCGATCTAGAGATACTTCGTTAAATGTGACACACTATTTCTACAGTGCAATTAAACCGGTTCATTTTCCCAGAGAACGGACGACCGGCATTATTCCTTTTAATAGCGTTAACATCTTTGTTCTGTTCGGTCTTAATTGGCATTTTCTCTCCGTGAATAGTGCTTTACTACCGAACAGAAAAATCTGAAGCCGTCATGTCAACGTATATTCACCGGTGAATTCGTCATTCGGATACACAACAAATCCTCTGTCTGGCTTAATATCAAACTTCACCAGCTTCTTCTTGAAATTCTCGCCACGCAATTTCAAAATCTCTAATGCACTCTCTCGCGCCCCACTCTTCCGGAATACATTGTAAAGAACAATAATACCATCAGAAAGGAAAGACACGGCTTCTTCCACACCACCGCGGGCAGCTCCCAAATGCGTGGGCTGTGGCGTCTCACGAATTAAAAACGAGGTGATGTCTTCCTTCTCCAAATATCGAAATAGCTGCTCCATGTAAATTCTAAATCGTGATTCCTGGCCGGAAAATGCTGAGGCAATGGATGTCAATGAATCCACTACAACAATATCCGGTTCAAAATCATCTGGAAACAGCATTGGTTTCACATCAATCATTAACTCTCGTTTAGCTTCACTTAGTAATGCTTCAACCGAGCGGGAGATATCAAGGGCATTGTATCGCTTTATTCTCAGAAGATCTTGTTCTATGAGCGTATCTGGTTCGAACCCGAAATCTTTCATGTGATCGACTAAGCGGCGTTCAGGTTCTTCAAACGACATATAAAGGACCTTATGACCTTCCAAACAGGCTTTGTACAGCATAGTGAGACCGAAAAGTGTCTTTCCAGAGCCAGGACCACCTTCTAGCAAAATAGCCGACCCTTCTGGGATTCCTTCAGTCATGAGATCATCAAATCCGGGAACGTGGGTTTTTAACTTTTGCAGCTTCTCAGTACTTTTCTCCGGTTCATGCTGCGTCCGGTGTTTTCGATACTCATTCTGCGTCTTAAATGTCTTATCACATTCCGAACAAACAATCGTATCTTGCTTCTCTGGCTCTACACTGGTTTTTTCTTGGTCGCCATCCTCCTGAGACAACTTGCGTTCAATGTGAGAAATAACGCTTTTCCGATTCTTGTTCTGTTTCTCTAACTGCAACACTTGCTTTCGCTGTTCGGCATTCAAATCATTTACCAGTTTTTTTACTTCATCCGCTTTACCTTCCACCACCGTCTGTCTCACATCCTGAGAAATATCGCTGGAAACAGAATTGTGGTGTTTATCCGCTTTCTGTGAGGAGTCTTTCCCTTCACCGGCACCTTTCCCCAACAATTTTTGCAGCCACGACATGGTGTTATATTGTATAGCCCTCTTAAATAAATATTTCCTTTCAAAGAAAGTGCATCAGCAGAAATGTAAAGAATAAAAAGCAAATTTATATGTTTTGTCGAAGATATCGAGAACCATGAGCGATTTTCAGGAAATAGAGCGCAAATGGCAACAGCGCTGGGAAGACGCAGAGGCCTTTACAGTGGAGACAGACACGAGCGCTACAAAATTTTACAACCTGGAAATGTTTCCCTATCCATCAGGGTATGGACTGCACATGGGCCACATCCGCAATTACGCAATCGGTGACGCCATAGCCCGCTATAAGCGCCTGCAAGGCTACAACGTCTTATATCCGATGGGCTGGGACGCATTTGGACTGCCGGCTGAAAATGCGGCCATCAAGCATGACATATACCCTGCAGAACATACGTACAATGCTATAGCACAATTGAAAAGTTCCATGGAACGGATTGGCTTAAGTTATGACTGGAGCAGAGAGATAGCCACCTGTGATCCAGCATATTACAAATGGAATCAATGGCTCTTTCTCCAATTGTACAAGAATGGCCTTATTTACCGTGATACTGCCACTATAAACTGGTGCCCCTCCTGTCACACGGTATTAGCAAATGAACAAGTTGAACAAGGCCAATGCTGGCGCTGTGATAGCGAGATTGAGATGCAAAAACTGGAACAATGGTTTGTCAAAACGACAGCATATGCAGATGAACTAGTTGATGATCTAGAACATATTGACTGGCCTGAGCGCATTAAAGCAATGCAACGCAATTGGATTGGACGGAGCGAAGGCACTGTTGTGATATTTCCGATAGTAGATACAGCGGCACAATTGGATGTATTTACTACGAGAATTGATACTATCTTTGGCTGTACGTATGTGGCCATAGCACCCGATCACCCACTCATTGAGACGGCACAAGAACAGACAGATAAGCAGACCGCACAAAAGATTCGTCAATTCGCTGAAACGGCTTTAAAAGAGCAACGGTTTGAAAAAGAGACAACTGACAAACAAGGTATGTTCACTGGCCTCTATGCCAGAAATCCGGCAACGCAAGAGGCTATACCAATTTATGTAGCCAATTTTGTACTAGGAACATATGGCAGTGGGGCCATTATGGCGGTGCCAGCACATGATGAACGTGATTTCGCCTTTGCGACCGCATATGATCTGCCAATCAGACAAGTAATCTCACAGGAAGGAGAGTCACAGGAACCTTTACAAGAAAGTTACACCGGATACGGAACTTTAGTACAGTCCGGGCAATTTTCAGGGCAGGAGTCAGTAACGGCAATAGATACGATCACAGATTGGTTGGCTGAACAGAATCTGGCCTACCATTCAGTCCAATACAAACTGAAAGACTGGTTGATTTCACGTCAACGGTACTGGGGCACCCCAATCCCTGCCATTTACTGCGATAGATGCGGCATTGTACTAGTGCCAGAAGAACAACTGCCAGTAGAGTTGCCTGATGATGTGTCTTTTACAGGAGAAGGCAATCCATTAGAGACAAGTGAGACATTTATCAAGACAACCTGCCCACACTGCGGACAATCAGCACAACGAGAGACGGACACAATGGATACGTTCTTCGACAGTTCTTGGTACTTTCTCAGATACTGTGACCCTCACAATACGCAACAGCCGTTTGATACAGACATCAGTAATCATTGGTTACCAGTCGACCAATACATCGGCGGGGCAGAACATGCAGTAATGCATTTACTGTATGCACGATTCTTCACCAAGGCATTGCGGGATTTAGGATACCTCTCTTTTAGCGAACCGTTTCAGCGCCTTTTTAATCAAGGCGTGGTGCACAAAGACGGAGTGAGCATGAGCAAAAGCAAAGGGAACGTAATATCACAAGAACACATAGAAGAACAATTTGGCATTGACACTGGCCGCCTCTATCTCGTGTCTGTAGCCTCACCAGAGAAAGATATTGAATGGGATGACAGTGACATTAAAGGCACTTACCGCTCTCTCAAAAAGTTATACAGCTTGGCAGACAAGCCAACCACCCACCAGAATGACGATAAAACACTATCTAAGCAACACAAAGCCATCGCCGATGTAACTGAATATATGGAACAATTTCAGCTGAATAAAGCTGTCAACACCGTATTATCTTTTGTTGACTATCTCTATAATCTGGAGACTGTTCCATTACCTGCAGCAGAAGCAGCAGCACTACTAGCTAATCCGTTTGCACCGCATGCCTCAGAAGAACTGTGGGAGAAATTAGGAAACACTCCGTTTGCATCATTACAGCAGTGGCCTTCCTGCCTGTCTGAATACATTGATCCTACCTACGAGGCAGAAGACCTGTTCATCGAGACAGTCTACCGCGACATTCGGGAAGTAAGTAAACTTGTGCAAAAATACAGCCATATTAAGATCATAGTGGCAGCAGAATGGAGACATGCATTATACAGACAGATTGTGTCTATTGGCAGACAGGACGATCTTATTCAACAGCTAATGGCTCATGAACAGTTTAGGCAACACCATGATTTTACAGTCAAAGCAGCCCAACGCTATCAAGACAATCCCGGTGCCATCCCTACTACCCTCATTGGCCAGAAGCGTGAGCAGCAAGTGTTAGAACGAGAGAAAGCGCGCATCGCTGACACATTTGGCGCAACAGTCTCTTTATGTAAGGAAGAAGATGCAGAGAGTAAGAAAAAGGAACGCGCTGAGCCAATGAAACCTGCCATTGTATTACGTTGATCATTCATATCGCAATGCATCGACCGGATCTTGCCGGGCAGCCTGGCGTGCAGGCCATATACCTGATACAATGCCGATGAAAGACGCAAACACCATGGCTCCCAGTAACAACGGGAGCGAAATGCTAGCTTGTAACAATGCAGAGCCGGTCGCTGCTTGACCTGCTATGACAGCCCCCTGGCTTAAACCAACACCAAGTACCACTCCAATTACCCCTCCCGCTGCTCCTAAAATGGCAGATTCAAGCAGAAATAAAGTGATAATTTGACTTCGGGTGCCGCCAACTGCTTTCATAACACCGATCTCTCTTGTCCGTTGTAATACCGCTGTATACATGGTGTTCATTACCCCAATACCGCCAACAAGCAGAGATATGGCGGCAATGCCAACCACCACTGCGTTCACAACGAGCAAAATATTATTTAAAGAGGCAATTGTCTGTTCAGGTGATGAGACTTCAAATGATTCTTCTCCAACTTCCACATTTCGCTCATTTCGCAATTCACGTGCAATACGATCACGCACATTACTAGGTTCTACACCTTCCAATATCTGCGCAACAATGACATCATATTCTCTTTCATTAATGGATAAAAAATCACGCATTGGTTCCTCCAGTATGATAATCGAATCGTCGATTTGAAAGTTACCTGTCGGCTTTAGTATACCAACTACCCGAACAGTAGTATTTTGTAGCGTGATGGTTTGCCGCACTTGGAGAGGATCACTGAACTCCTCCTCCGCCACTGTGTGACCCACCACTACATTCAACCGATCGCCTTTGCCTACCATTCGACCACGATCTATTTTCATGTTTAACGAATCCATCACCAATTTTTTGGACTCACGGTCTGCCGGTACCGATACAGCAAAAGTGAATAGTGATTTTTCGCCATCCGTGACCTGTACAGGAGAAAGTACTCGACCAATTGCCAGATCAACACCGTTTACTTGTCGCACTATACGCAAATCGTCTTTAGTAAGCTTTGTTGTCGAAAAACTCCCGGGAGGACCAAAACCAGGGCCTTTTGGCGTAATGGTAATTTTGTCGGCTCCGATGGAACCAAATTGGGCAGAGATGGCAGTACGTAAGCCACCGCCAAGACTAATGAGAGCGACAACTGCTGCCATTCCTATAACAATGCCAATAATTGTCAACCACGACCGTAATCGTCGTTGACGAACATTCCGTGCTGCCACATGCCCATATTCTTTCCACATTTTTCATCACTGCCGCACAGCTACTGCTGGCTGTAATTGTGCTGCGTTGCGAGCCGGGAACAGACCGGCAAAAGTCCCAAGTATTGCCGCAAACGCAACTGCCCCTATTATTAAATCTAAGCCAGTGTATGCTTGCACTAAAGTTATGTTAAAACCTTTCGCTACTATTGATTCAACACCAACAGCAAAACCGATGCCTACAGATGCGCCAACAATGCCACCAATCGTGCCCAAAAACGCTGATTCTAGCATAAATAACGAAAGGATATCGCTATTCCGGGCACCAACGGCTTTCATAATGCCAATTTCTCTTGTTCGTTCTAGCACTGCTGTATACATAGTATTCGTAATGCCCACTCCTCCAACAATAACGGAGATGGATGCAATACCGATCAAAGCAATCTGAACAATATCAAGAATTGCCGTAAATGACGACAATACCTCTTCAGGCGTTTCTACTACAAAATCCTCCTTTCCCTCCTCCTGGCCACGATGTTGACGTAACTCTCGCTCAATCCTCTCAGCTACATCACGAATATCAGTTCCACTATCTATGCGAGCAATGACCACATCTTCTGTATTAGGCTGATCAAATATCTGACGGAATGTCTCCTTCGGTATGGTGACAGAACGATCGTCAGATGGATTTCCAATCCGTTCCCAAAAACCAACAACCCGCACCCGTTCTCCATTGACTTGAATACTGTCTCTCAACTGCAATCGTTCTCCCAACACCTGATTTTGTCTATAATCAATGCCAAGTACTGCTTGGAATCGATCACGTGAGCGCAATTCGCGACCGACACCAATATCAAATGTATACGCCTCCCGCACAAGCTGATTACCTTCTCCTGTTGGAATACCGGCCACAAACACAAATTGCGTGGTATCATCGACTTGTACTTTTCCAGCACCGTTCAAAAATCCTGACGCCTCATCAACACCGCGGACTCTTTCCACAATATCTACTTCTCTACTCGCCAAAGGCGCAGAGGTATCACTCCCAGGCGGGCCAAAGCCGCCTTTTGGCTGAATAAAGAGTTTGTCCACACCAACTTCCTCAAATTGTTCCTGTACAGCACCAGATAACCCTTGAGAAAGAGACATGAGGCCCACGATAGCAGCTACCCCGATAAAAATGCCTACCATTGTCAACCAAGAACGAACGCCTCGTTGTGATACGTTATACGCCGCCATATACCAATAATCACGCCGCATTGTCGCTTACCCGTTATTTCGCCGTCGCCACCATCGGTATGCAAATATGCCTGCAATGATGACAGCTCCACCAATAACATACCAAATGGTCGTATTACGTTCTTGCAAACCAAGCGCTACCGCTTCGGTATCACTATATAAGCGAGAAGTAATAGTACGATTAACAGTGAATGTCTCTCCAGCAGCATTTTCGAACATCACGGAGACTGGTATTTGTAAAGTATCTTCAACAGTATTTGGTGGCACATGCACACGCAACTCTACTGTATCAAAATCGTCAGACCGCATATTACCAATGTATATCTGGGAGGGACTCAGCAAGGTAAATTGCTCTGTATCTTGAACGTGTAGCTGTGTGAACCGAGATTCAACAGCACCTCGATTCACCACACTCAGCGTAAGAGAGCCGGTCGTACCTTTTGTCTCTACTTCTTTACTATCTAAATGCACCTTAACATCCGGAACATCTCCTACAGACAGTCCAGTCTTCTCCTCGATAGTGTTCAATTGGCCAGCATCATCTTCATACGACACATTGACAGTGGTAAGATAGGTAGAAGCCTCAGCAGATTTCTTCGCCTTAACCGGAAATGTGACAGTCTGTCGACTTTGTGGAGCGATATGATCTACATACAGGGAAGATGTAGCACCCGCTGGCACAACAACGTCATCGGCCACATCCATAGACACATCAACATCATACATAGGCGTTTTAGCAGTATTATGCAGCGTAAATTCCACTTTTCCTCGACCACCTGGCGCAAGTAAAGAGGGAGTTGTATCGACTTGCTCGATTTCTAAAACACTGTTCCGCTCTCGGATAGCTACGGGGACAGATTGTTCAACTGAAATCCCTTTGTCTTGTGAATGAAACCGGAAAGTCATTTCTTCCGTACCAGGTGATGCATCACCATTCACCCGCATATCAAAGGAAAAGCTGTATATTTCGCCAGGAAAAATCTCTCCTACGTCCCACTGTGTTTTTTCTGTACCAGGGACTCTGAATGGTCCTCCTGGATTAAAAGATATTTCCAAATCGGACCAATGCCCATCGCCAACATTCTGCACGGTAAAGAACACTGTCGCATTATTCCCTATCAGCAATGGAAAAGGTTCTGTACGCACTACATCCACTTTGTATTGAGGACTCTCGCTACTCTGAGAAACCACAAGCGGCACTATAAACGCACACACTGCTATAATAACAAATATTCGCATAGAGCTAAGCACCAACAATCACACCATCTTGAATATGTATAATTCGTTGCGCGTGTCGCGCCACGGTTTTCTCATGTGTGACAATAATTATGGTAGTGCCATCTTTATTAAGCTTTTGAAAGAGCGCCATAATGGCTTCTTCTGTCTTGGAATCAAGATTACCTGTCGGCTCATCAGCTAAAATAACCTCAGGATCATTAGCTAAAGCCCGTGCCAATGCCACTCGTTGCTGCTGACCACCGGATAATTCGCTTGGTCGGTGATGTAATCTCTCACTCAGGTCGACAAGTTCCAATAGTTCAGCTGCTCGCCGTCTTCTCTCATGTTGTGACACACTTTGGAAAAGCATAGGCAATGCTACATTCTCTAATGCAGTCAATGTGCCAATAAGATTAAATTGTTGAAACACAAATCCTATTTTCTGGCCACGTAACTGCGCCAGTCGCGATTCACCTAGTTTCGAAATATCTTGCTGCTCTAAAAATATCTTACCACCAGTCGGTGTATCTAAACAGCCAACCATATTCATTAAAGTGCTTTTTCCAGAGCCAGACGGTCCCATAATAGCCACAAACTCTTTTGGATAAATAGAGAGTGAAGCACCAGCCAGTGCAGAGGCCGTCACATCACCCATTTGATATATCTTTTCTACATCCTCAAGTCGGATCAACGTAGATGTATCTGTCATACTGCCATCTCCTATCCACAGATAGAAACAGCGTTTTATTAATAGCTTTCTATACTCGCCTGCAACTCACTATCAAGTGTCTGTTCGGGCCTTTTCGCTGATTGGCTCTCTTGCCGAAGCTGTCGAAGCTCATCTTGAATTTCAGCAATGTCTTGTGACAACAACGCCAATGCCACCCACAATTGCTTTATAGCTCCGTTGAATCCAGAATAGGCCTCTTCATAATCCTGGGTCCGCCGCAACAGCCGATTCAGATGCGATTCTGTAGCCGGATCAAGCGTTTCATGCCAACTCATGCCACATAATATACCTTTACGTTTTTAAGAATACGGCTATGCATTACGTCGGTAGCTCTGGCAATGATTTATAAATGTACGTGAGCGGAGATAAGATATGGAAGAGAATGATTTTATCCAAATCCACTATATAGGTCGAATACAAGAAACAGGCGATGTCTTTGATTTGACAAAGGAAGATGTAGCACGAGAAGAAGACGTGTATGATGAAAATGAAGAATATGGCCCTATTACTATCATTGTAGGTAATTCCTCGCTTCTACCCGCCCTAGAACAAAAATTATACGAAATGAGGGTAGGAGATGAAGCATCAGTGTCTTTGTCAGCTGAGGAAGCATTTGGCCAACGGAAGCGTGAGAATATCAAAAAGCTTTCAGCAAAGCAGTTTAAAAAGCAAGGAGTCAACCCAGAAGTAAATAGTGTCGTTCAAATCGGTGATCAAAAAGGAAGAGTTATTTCTGCCAATTCGGGCCGCGTATTAGTAGATATGAATCATCCTTTGGCTGGTAAAGATGTGCGATATTGGATACGGGTTGAAGATAAGATAGAAGACGATGAAGTAAAGTTGCAACATCTTATGGAACAGAATCTCCCCGAGGTAAATTACGACACAAACGAGAGTACAGTGACGGTGAAAATTGCACAAGAACTCGATGAAACTGTAAAGGAACAATTACAAACAGCGTTGGAACAACAAATACACCGCTATACTACATACGAACATGTAGAGGTAACAACACCAGGTGCAACTACTGAGACCTCACACGAGAAGAATGTTTAAATAAATTGTCACCAAAGGAAAGTAGGAAGGTGGTGGAATGGTAGCTGAGCAGAACACATCAGAGCAAATTGAAACAGTGGGGGAGAAACCATCCTCTTCAGAAGTCGATGAAGAATTGAAACAAATTCTTGAAGAAAGAACGGCACAGATCGTGGTCGCTGGTGCAGGCGGTGCTGGCAACAACACAATTACACGGTTATCTACGGTTGGTATTACTGGTGCTGATACGGTGGCCGTTAATGCCGATGCACAAGACTTGCTCTATGCTATGGCTGATAAGAAAATATTGATCGGAAAGGAATTGACCCAGGGCTTTGGCGCTGGCGCTGACCCAAGTATTGGTGAAGAATCGGCCAATGAAAGCAAGGATCAGATAAAGAAATCTTTAGAAGGCGCTGATATGGTATTCATTACTTGCGGCCTTGGTGGCGGAACTGGTACTGGCTCTGTTCCCATTATTGCAGAAACAGCGAAAAAGATCGGCGCATTAACTGTTGGCATTGTAACTTTACCGTTCCAAATGGAAGGCCTTCAGCGGATGGAAAACGCCCGGTTAGGATTGGAAAAATTAGAACAAGTCGTTGATACGTTGATTGTAATTCCGAATGATAAATTGCTCGAAATTGTTCCTGATGTATCTCTGAATACGGCTTTTAAAATTGCTGATGAAATTCTTGTCAATGCTGTCAAAGGCGTGACGGAATTAGTGACAAAGCCCGGCCTCATCAACCTTGACTTTGCAGATATCAGATCTGTTATGGGTGGTGGCGGCATCGCCATGATTGGCATGGGACAATCTGACTCTGAAAATAGAGCGAGAGAGGCTGTCTCAAAAGCATTGGCCAATCCTTTGCTTGATGTGGACATCGACGGAGGAACTGGTGCTTTGATTAATGTATCTGGCGGTCCCGAGATGACACTGAAAGAGGCACAAGAGGTCGTAAATGCGGTCTCTGAAAAATTAGAGCCGACAGCCAAAGTTATCTGGGGTGCTCAAGTATTAAAAGAGTTGGAAAATTCACTACGGACTATGATCATTATCACAGGCGTCAAGAGTCCTCAAATCTTTGGCCAGGAACATAGCTTCAAGGAAGAATACACGAAAGAGATTGAGAAAGAGCTCGGCATTGAATTCGTGTGAGGGCATAAGATGACACATCCATGGCACGACATATCACCGGGAGAGAACACGCCTAAAGAAGTAAACGTAGTTGTTGAAGTGCCAAAAGATAGCCGGGTGAAATATGAACTTGATAAGGATACAGGGTTAATAACTCTTGATCGCGTTCTGTATTCTGCTTTGCATTATCCTGGCGATTATGGCTTCATTCCGCAAAGCTACTGGTATGATGAAGATCCGATGGATGTCATAGTGTTATCGCATATTCCCGTCTATCCGGGAACGTTGGTAAACGTGCGTGTAATCGGCGCATTTGAAATGGTAGACGACGACGATCAGGACGACAAAATTGTAGCTGTCCACACGGAAGACCCACGATTTGATAATATACACACACTGAATGATGTGCCGCAACATATTCTGTCTGAGATCCAACATTTCTTTGAGACGTACAAACAATTAGAAGACAAACCAGTATCTATAGGCGAATGGAAAGAAAAAGACGGTGGCTGCCAGTACGTTATAGATTCAATTGCACTTTATTCGCAAACCTTCCACAGCACGGCAAAGCAATAGTTACAAAGAGCCAAGTTGTTGTAGCAAAGCCTGATACCGGTCAAGTAACGTCTTACTGGACTGTTCCATTTGAGACGGTAGTTCTTGTACGGGCCACCACTGCCATTTCGTTATCTCGCTCGATTCTGTTGCCTGAGGGGTGCCGGAGAAAGTTGAGCACAGATACCCTATTACTACCCAATGTTCGGTTTCTGTTACCTCATTCGTAACCGAGAGCATCTGCAACTTGTCAGTGGCAATTTGCACACCAGTTTTCTCCGTCATCAAACGAGCAGCACAATCTGCAAAGGCCTCACCAAAGTGTAAAAAATCGCCCGGCAGTTCCCAGTGTTCTGTTGCATTGTCTTCAGAAATGCGTTGACCTAGCAACACGGTATGTTGCTCCATTAGCAGTACACGAACGTTGACCGATATGTGTTGTGTGTTCATAGTATCCCTAATAATCTATAGCGACATATACCATTGCTGCAGCCGGTGCATCACAGACAATACACGACCCACTATCAACATGATTGTCTTCTTGTACATTGATGCCACGCACCTCGGCAGTTGTATCCTCCTTGATGCGTTCTGCACACGACTCACCTGATTCGATAGAGCAGAATGGAATTCGCACAGTTTTCTCTTTTTCCAAATAGTGCTGCATATCTGTATATGAATCCGCCGTCACCAGAACAGTGTCCAGTGATTGCTCAGCTCGCTGACGCAGTGTATCTGTAAAGGTATTTGCAATGTCTGCTAGAGTCTCATAAAGCTCCGTCTGTGATACTGTGAGCTTTTCACCTGTATCCCGACGAACTATCGTCACCCGCTGCTCTGCAACTTCTTTTGGCCCAATTTCTATCCGACAACAGGCGCCATGTAATTCCCAGTGGTTGTATTTTTCACCAGGGCTATTATCAGAATCATCAAGGTAGATACGATAATGATCAGTGAGCATATTCTGAATCTCTTCACACTGTTTCATGACAGCCGTTGTATCATCACCAAACAGAACAGGGACAATCACAGCCTGATATGGCGCAAGTGCAAATGGCAAGATCAGTCCGTTATTATCACCATGTACAGCAATGGTGGCTGCAATTTGGCGAGATACACCGGGTCCCCAGCACGTTTGCCAAGCATATCGCTCTTGTTTATCTGTATCAAAAAACGTAATGTCAAACGCCTCTGAGAAATTCTGGCCCAATTCATGGGTAGATCCAATTTGTAAACTCTTCCCGTTCGGTAACGGCACATCTGCAGTATAAGTATTCTTAGCACCGGCGAATTTATCCCAAGCTGGCCGCTGCATATAGAAAAATGGAACGCCTAACTGATAGTAGACAACTCGTTCTGTCATTTCCATATCTTCTGCGATTTGCTCCTCCATCTCAGCTCGAGTGGCAAAGACATTATGCGATTCAAACCATAGGAATTCTCGTTCTCGTAAAAATGGCTTAGTCATCTTTGTCTCATACCGAAAGACAGAGCCAAATTGGTACAATTTTAATGGCAGATCTCTATGCGATCTGATCCAGCGGGCATAAGAGGGATACATAGCAGTCTCTCCAGTCGGCTTTAATGCAAGCCGCTCTTCTAAAGGCGTTCCCTGTGAGCCGGCCTCTGATACCCAAAACACTTCTGGTGCAAATCCTTCGACATGTTCTTGTTCCGTATAGAAATTCTGCTCTGGCACCACTGTCGGAAATTGAACCGGCAAATGACCGGTGCGGTGGAACTCACGCTCATAGAAATTCCGCAATTGCTCCACCATGAGCATAGTCATTGGTGTACGGACCACAAATCCTTTAGCTCCGTACTGTTGATCAACCAGATCGGCCGCTTGCACCACTGTATTATACCACTCAGTAAACTGCTCATGTTTATCAACATCGAACTGGGTTGCCGGCATAATCGATGCTGTCATATAATGATTTATAAAATCATGCCTTTTCCGTGAATATGCACATTGTCCAGCTAAAAGACCGCTCTGCGTATCGCTCTAATGCGTACTATCTGCCAGATGACCGTGTAATAATTGATACCGGTGCCGGCCATATAGACTACAGCCGCATCACTGCACTTAACTCTATTCTGCTCACGCATGGGCATCCCGACCATATCGGCGGTGTAGCGGCCCTTTCCCACACGCACAACTCGACAGTCTATCTCCATGCAGCAGACGGGGAGCACGTTACTTTCTCGTACACACCAGCGTGGGAACAAACGCTCCACTGCAACGGCCTTACTTTGCACGTACTCCACACGCCGGGCCATTCTCCTGGTAGTGTCTGCTTCTATGAGCCATCAGACAAGCTCCTGTTTGCCGGAGACACTGTCTTTGGCTATGGTATTGTTGGCCGCTGTGACTTGCCGGGCAGCAGCATACAACAACTACGTACTTCATTACAGAAACTCTCACAGTATGACATCCACTGGATCTATTCCGGTCACGGCCGGCCACTAGACAATGGCAATTGGCACATTCAGCAAGCCATACAGACTATACAATCAGAAGCAGAGGATGGTCTTAGGACATAGCGCCTTTATTTCGACACGGTGACCGGCTATGGATGGCTCTATGGTAATATGCACCAGTAAAATCCTATTACGGCATACAGCAACAGGCTTTCGTGCCGCTGCAGGGCGAATGCTTTGTTTCTGGGACACCGGGAATCTCACAACTAACGATGGAGGTGCAGCTATCAGGAGACGCGCCTGAATAATTCTTATCCGCAAAACTCTGACAATACTCAGTACAGGAACTATAGGTTTTGTTGGGAGGGACACTCGTCTCACTAACTGCGCTACAGTCCGGACTAGCAAACACCGTTTTATATTGCGGTGTTGCTTCAATGTCCTTGGCCACTCCTTCTTCAGTACTGCCGCTCCGTCCTTTTTCCAATGGACAGGCATCTTTCACGGGTTCCCACATCACCCGTTTAATTTGCTGTGCAGCTTCTTCAGCTGACATGCCACGGTCTATTAATCCCTTACACATTACCTTTTCGCACGTCTTATGCGTGAGAGTGGTATTGCCTGTTGAGCACGCACTAATGTCAAAGCAATGCGTCTGTGAGCGGCAGTAGGATGTGGCACCATCGGCACCGGTGACAATGACATCACTATTACTATCGCTTTTCTGCAAATTAAACGTCTTGGTACAATAGTCCCACACAGTGCCGGCAAACTCTTCCTCATCGCTGGTCCGTATCTCTTCACAAAGCGACTCGCATTGTGTTTCCACCTGCTGCCGATCGACCTGCTGTTTGCCACTGCCTGGCTCGGCTTTCCCAATATCTGGCTGCAGAGCCAAAAGAGAAGCCATTAGGTACACAGTAAC
>JAHENU010000059.1 GCA_018609855.1 Candidatus Nanohaloarchaea archaeon
ATAAATGGGGGCACTGGGATTTGAACCCAGATCAACCGGTGTCTTCAAAACATATGCTTAGATCATTGCCTCGAAAGGCTCAGTACTCCAGTTGTAGGTGTAAGAGGGATTGCTCTTTGAGCAGTTCGCATCGATTGTAAACGCATACTCCATGTTTGCTGGAGCCGGTAAGGATGCCTGATTACCCCATGCCCCCGTTAATTGTAAGCATAGGTGCAAACTATTAAATACTTTTGAGATTGATAATTGTTATGGAATTGAATGATGCCATCCGCGTTCGCTACGAACACGACGGTAAGACCTTCGAGATCCTTGCTGATCCAAACGCATATCAACAATATCTAAAAGGAGAGGAATCAAATATTAACAGAGTACTTTTCACTCCTGATGTATATAAAGATTTGCAGACGGCTGAACGGCCAGCCGAAGATGATTTTGAATCTGCCTTTGGTACGCATGATTTCAATTCTATAATTGAATATATTCTCCAACACGGGGATGCCCAATTGACTACAGAACAACGCAATACATTGCGTGAGGAAAAGAAAAAGCAAATTGTGACACATGTTGCACGGATGGCTAAGGACCCACGGACTGACGCACCGCATCCCGTAGAACGTGTTGAAAATGCGTTTGATGAGGTTAATGTGACCGTTGATCCTTTAAGAAGTGCTGAGAAGCAGATTGATCATGTGACAGAACGGTTGAAGAAAGTCTTGCCATTAAGTTTCGAGAAAAAGACTGTCGCTATTAAAATTCCCATGGGTTATGCGGGCAAATGCTATGGGACTGTAAAGAATAAAGCAACAGTCCTTGATGAAGAATGGCAGGAGGAATACCTGTTTCTGAAAGCGGATCTGCCGGCTGGTATGGAATCTGAATTGATGGAACAGCTCGGTAAAATGACCCAAGGCGAAGTCGAATTTGTTGATACACAGTAAGTGGTAGCATGCACATTGTCGCTATTGGTGGAGGTACCGGCCTGTATACCTTATTACGTGGATTAAAACAATATCCTATAGATCTTACTGCAATAGTCACTACTGCAGACAATGGTGGCTCGACTGGAAGATTATGTGATGAATACGGTGTGTTGCCGCCTGGAGATATCCGTCGATGTCTCGTTGCGTTGTCTGATTCACGTGATGTTATGCAAGAAGTTTGCGAACATCGTTTTACAAAAGGCACCTTTGATGGACATACAGTTGGTAACTTACTTATTACTGCATTAGAAGAGTTATACGGGAAAGAGGAAGGTATTCAGAAAACAGCAGAAATTCTTAACATACATGGCACTGTGTTACCAGTAACTACGGATGATATGCGTCTGCAGGCCACGTTGTCCGATGGATCAATTGTCCAGGGAGAAAGCGCTATTGATTGTCTTGCTGAGACAACGGATGCCTCTATTGATGTACTGGCGACACAGCAACAGGTCACAGTTGAACCTGCTGTAAAAGAAGCGATACGCCACGCAGATGCTATTGTATTAGGGCCCGGTGATTTGTATACAAGCATTATTCCAAATTTACTTGTTGACGGTGTTACAGAAGCGATTGCGTATTCTGAAGCAACAGTGATATGTAATTGCAATGTTATGACTAAACCAGGTGAAACAGATCATTTTGCCGTAGAGGATTTTGTGAAAGAAATTGAGCGATACCTTGGGAGCCAGATAATAGAATATATATTGCACAACACTCGATCGGTGAGAGATACGGAATTATTAGCTAAGTATGCGTCAGAAAAGAAGGAGCCAATTTTTGTGCGGGAAGGTTCTGATCAGCGACTCTGCGGCAGAGATTTAATCACCGAACCAAATCTTATACGCCATGATCCGCATAAACTGGCCCAGGCTGTAATGGGATGCGTTTAAGAGTTATAATTTTAATACCTTCGCATTACGTTTAGATAAAGTTGGTGGCGAAACTCAATACAATAACGAATAACGTGAGTGCTGTGAGAGTTCTGACAATTGTTGCTGATTTATTCGGCATTTTACGTTGCGCTAGTTCTTCCCACATTAATCCACCATCTAAAGGTTTGAGTGGCAATAAATTAGCCATACCAACACCGACATTAATTGCTGCGACAAAAGAGAGTATCTGCATAATGAAGAGGATTGCAGGCTCAAAAGGTGCTGCGTTCTCATTAGCTTTCACATCGTTAACAAAGCTTCCAATGCCAACATAAGCTGTACTTTGCAGCTCCTGTTGTAATTCAGAAATACGTTGTTTTGCTGTGGTATCAAGAAAATCAAATTCCTGTTGTATCCAACGCCAGCGTGCCAGCTGCTGGAGTGCATGTTCATTACTATTGACAGTATCTAACAACGGGACAACAGGGTATATATATGCCAATGCGTATTCCTGTACAGACGGCACAAATGCAATTTCTCGATCCGGAAAACTACCAAGGATGACAGAATAGGTTTGATTATTTGCGAGCGTGAACGTAGCAGAGTCACCTGGAGAATATTGCTCTAACGTTTCTCGAAGTGTGACAATATCCGGAATGCGTGTGTTATCTATATGCGTGATGGTGACGTTGGTGGGGAAATCAGTTTGTGCTGCAGGAGAGTTATTAGCGACATTTAACACCCGAACGCCATTGTGTTCATACAGCCCAATGGGTTCTAAAGATTGACCGTGTGCCCCTGTAGTGGTGAGAATAAGGAAAAGGCCAATGACAGCTGCTAGAAGAAAGTTGGCAAGACTGCCAGCACTGAGCACACGGAGCCTTCCCCAGAATGTCCCTCCTTGCCAAGTACCTTCAACAGTTGTTGCCTGTTCTTGTGTCTCTTCTTCCGATGAGTTTGATTCTTCTTCGGTGTCTTGCCGTGTATGAATGTTCTGTTCACCTTCTGGTTCTACAAACGCTAACGGCAGAACCGCTAAAATGCCCCATCCAACGGAACTAATACTAAAATCTTCCACACGACCTATAACACCATGCATGCCTTCGTGCACTAATACCACAAGAAAAATGGCGATAATCCAGTGCCAGAATGGAGTAAGTAATGCTCCCGGCACTAATTTTGGTTCTGTGGATAATGTGGGTAAAACCAGAGCCAGCCCTGGCTGGGCACTCGTAGCCAAGAAATTATTGATAACATTGACAATGAGGAAGAAAAACGTCCCTATGGATATCAGAAAGCCTGCAACAACACCGAGGGTCGCAAGGACTCGCCAGAAACGCGGCGCTTTTTGAGCTATGGTGTCAATCAATACAATGCCTTTTTTCGTCCGCCTGATAAAGAGTATTCCATGTCGTTCAACATTCGCTCGATCACGCCACAGAATAAATATAACCAGAGCTATAAATACTAATGCGGATATCGTCCACGGAGTAAAAAAAGAATGAAAAGTCATACAACCGAGGCAGTGATAAGGTATAAAAGGTTTTTGTCAGTCTTCTGTAGTAGGCCGCATGAAAGGAAAGAGAATAACATCTCTTATAGATGGTGAATCGGTTAAAAGCATAACAAGGCGATCAATCCCAAGTCCATAGCCCGCTGTCGGTGGCATACCGTATTTTAACGCTGTAATAAAATCTTCATCCAGTGGCATAGCTTCATTATTCCCTTCTGTCAAATAGGATTGCTGCTCGCGTAATCGCTGTTCCTGTTCTATAGGATCATTTAATTCATCATATGCTTTTACAATTTCAGCACCGTCGATTATTAGTTGAAATGTGTTTATCTTAGATGGATCTTGTTGGTTACGTTTTGCTAACGCAATCATTTCAGCTGGGTAGTGGGTTAAAAACGTTGGTTGAATGATGTGTGGCCTACAGACCTGTTTATATAATTCGTCTAATAGCTCTCCGATATGCACTAGGTCATTTGTATTAATCTCTATGCCTTTTTCTTTGATAGCAGATTGAAGTGATTCAAAATCAGATTGTATATCTATATCGATACCTGTCTGTTCTTCTATCATTTCACGGAACGTCATACGGCGGAATGGAGGGCTAAAATCGATCTCTTGTCCATTATAAGTTACGGTTGTTCCGCCGGTAATGTATGTTACTATGCCATGTAGAAGCTCTTCTGTGTATGCCATAAAGTCTTCGTAGGTTGCATAGGCTTCATAAAATTCAAGCATGGTGAATTCGGGGTTGTGTTGCGTACCAACACCTTCATTTCGGAAATTTTTGCAAATTGTGTATACTTTTTCATATCCGCCCACCAACAGACGTTTTAGATAGAGTTCCGGCGAAATAGAGAGGTACACCTGCATATCCAACGCATTGAGATAGGTGATGAACGGTTTGGCTGATGCACCACCATAAACGGGTTGCAATGCGGGCGTCTCTACTTCTACATAGTCTTTTTCACGTAGGAACTGTCTTAGGAAATGAATGACCTTGGATCGTGTGTTAAAAATATCTCGTACCTCTGGGTTTGTTAGTAAGTCTAAATATCGTTTTCTATACCTTTCTTCCTTTTGTTGCAGCCCTTTTTGCTTGTCAGGTAATGGCAAGAGGCTCTTGGTAAGCAGCGTGTAGGATTGTGCTTGTACGGAGAACTCGCCGGTTTTTGTATAAGTGAGATAGCCTGTCACGCCGATAAAATCCCCGATATCTAATAAATCTATATATTGAAATGAATCAGTGTCATCTTGGTTCAACACTACTTGAATGCGGGCATAGGCATCTTCTATATCTATAAAAGCAATTTTTCCTAAATTTCTGAATCTCTGGATACGTCCAGTTAGAGAGTACGTTGTGTCTGGTAACGTATCTGCTCCTTCAAAAGCCAATACATCAGTGACTGTGGCTGTCCGCTCACATTCTTGTGGATACGGGGTGATATTCGCTTCTTGTAGTTCTTTCAGTTTACGAAGCCGTTCCTGTTCCAACTGATCCTGACGTGCCATGGTTCGTCATTTGTCCGCATTTATATAAAATGCATCGAAGTCACACTAGATATGATTCATCCGTTAACTATTAACTGTGACGGAGGTGCACGTGGTAATCCTGGTCCTGCGGCTATCGGATTTGTAATTCGTGACGATAGTAACGCAACGTTAGTCGAAGATAGTGCGTATATCGGAATAGCTACGAATAATCAAGCCGAATATACAGCCATTTTACATGCTTTACAAAAAGTTGCCGAACTGACGAATGACACAGTACATGTGTTTATGGATTCACAGCTCTTAGTACGACAATTACAAGGAAAATACCGTGTTAAATCAGCCTCATTGCAGCATTTATTTGCACAGGTGAAACGTGAGGAAGCTCGCTTTCAGACTGTCACATATCAACACACCTCACGAGAGACGCAGCAACAAAAGGCGGCTGATCAGCTTGTAAATGTAGCTTTAGATGCGGCAATGGAAGGAGGCAATGTAAATGACAGAGCAGACGTCGATTAAGACTGGGGCAATTGTGCTAGTGACAGCAGGCATTATGATTCTCATCTTTTTTCTTCAATCACTTTTCCCTGTACTAGACGATATGTTGGCATTAAAAGCTTCAGAATTTTTTCAAGAGCCTTGGACCATATTAACCGCAGGTTTTGCCCACGGTTCTCCTTCACATTTATATGGCAATTTGTTCTTCCTAGTGCTTTTTGGTATCATACTTGAACGGCTTTTGGGAGCAGAACGCTTTGTCTACTTATTGCTAAGCGCTATCGTTATAGCAAATATCTCTGCGTTTTTCTTTTATACTAATACAAATGTTCTTGGTGCTTCAGGTGCTGTTTCAACATTCCTAGTTGCATTAGCAGTGTTTCAACCACGTATGGTCGGTATATATTTTGGGATTCCTATGCGCATGTGGGCTGTTTTGTTCTTTTGGCTCTTGTTGAATTTAATACGGACTGCAGGCGAGACAAATGTGGCAGCTGAAGCTCATTTGTTTGGAGGCGTATTTGGATTGGCTGTTGGCCTATATTTAAGGCGCCATGGTTATCAACGACCGCAACCATCGAATCATAAGAAAAAAGAGCCCACGGATATTTCTGAAGAGGATATCGATCGCTGGGAAGAACGGCATATGCGTTAGAGCATTGTAGGTATTACATACAGTCGAAGTATCACAAAGATTACGTATATGCCTGCCAACACAAAACCCGCTCTTTTCCGTAGTCGCCCTGAGCGCCATAAATATAATAACAGGGATGTTGTGACACCGATAAATACGGGAAGATCGTACCATTTGATGAGTGGATCTACTGTGTATGTAGAAATGAGTGCGCCGATGCCAATACCGGCTAGCGGGTTTGTAATATTGCTGCCAACCAATGTGCCAATAGACATGCCTGCTTCTCTCTTCTGCATTGCAAAAACACCAGTCACCAATTCTGGTAACGAGGTACCAATCCCTACCACCAATGCACCTAATACGGAGCCAGCAATACCCAATTCTTCCGAAAAAAATTCTGTCATAATTGCTAAACGATCAGCACTTAATAGTAGTATTATGAAACCACCTATAAGCGTAATTAGATCCGAATACATCTGTTTTCTGTCTTTCCGAGTATTTATGTTGGTTGTGAATTTCGTACTAACTTGTTCATGGTTGAACAGATACCAGAGATAGGCGGCATAGGCTAATAGAAGGATAGCTCCTTCAAGGTGTGAAATGACACTGTCAAGTGTAAATAGTAACGTGATGGCAGCTGTACCAATCATCATGACGAAATCTTTTTTAAGAAAGCTGCGTTGAGCTGTCAATACACCGAAAAAGGTTACTATGCCTGTTATAAACGTAATTTGGATAATATTAGAACCGATATTCATACCAACCGAGAGGCCCGACAAAGCCTGTATATCACCGCCACGCAATATATCAACACTGGTAATAATATGAGTGACGATTTCAGGCAAACTGGCACCAATTGAGAATATAGTCAGACCTATAAAAGCAGAAGAGATGTTCAATTGTTGGGCGATGTGACGGGCACGATGAATAACTAATTCAGCACCGGCCACCAGCCCGATAATGCTGATCAGAGTAAGGAATATCTCGTAGAACATATCTCACAGTTCTTTTTTTTGCTGATATAATTAGTGTTGTTACACTGCAATAGTGTTAAAAAACCCATTGTTGTCGCTTCAATATGCTGGACTACCTAGATGCAGAATTACGGGATTGGCGGCATTTGCTGGCAGCCGGCGTCACAGCTATAGGTTTTGCAACGAATCACTCATTAGTTGAATATGCTGCCCATGCCTCCGCTCAATATCTTGCTACGTCTAGTTCTTTTTCTCTTGCAACTCGTTATTGTGGGCGACCATATGCTGTTAGTTTTCTGACCGGTACCGCCCTTACTCTGGGTTGGGAGCTGGCACAGGAGACTGTGCTGTACGATACATTTCTTGGTGGTGGAAGTGAGTTTGTGGATGTAGCTTTTGGAGCCCTAGGCGGTACAATTGCTACTGTCACTCGGTATATGGAACAAATTGTTGCGGAAGATTCATAAACCTCTGCGAGAAGTTAGTAGTATGGATTCGCTTTTTCATCTCGTGTTTGCGTTTATTGGCGGGTTAGCGATTGGTTTACACAGACGACATTCTGTACATGTAATTGGGATAATTGCGCTGACTGCAGTTGCTCTTGATGTTGATCATTTTTTCCATGAAGGTTTATTTCATACGCTATGGATTACTCTTGTCATTCCGCTCATTTTATTCCTTATTGCGTTTTATTATGAGCGTCATCACAATTCCATTTGCCTGCAAACTTACGTGTTGTTGTTAATGGTAATGGTTAATGGCCATTTACTAGCAGATTTATTTAATGGAGACACACTACTGTTACTTTATCCATTCAGTTCCTGGACTGTATCGCTCCAGCAGCAATATGCTTCAGTAGCGGCAGGTACTGTTGTATCAGGTGATGGCGTAGCAACGTTGATTTACGCAGGTGTTATTCTCCTCGGGCGATGGGTGGAGAATTATATTTACTTTTTTGAGAGACAGCATTTGAAAATTGAAAAAGCATTGTGCCGCGGTGTTTTACAAGATGTATGATTATCCATAGTTCTGCTGTGCGTTGCGATAGCAATCAACTGTCCATACGAGAATTTTGTATAATCGTTGCTCGTCACCAGGTAGAATGCCAGGATCATTTTCTAATGTGCTCACTGCTTGCATATAAGCCATTCGCCAACTCCGTAACTCATCAGAAGAACAATGTGCAATAGGGAAAGCTTCCTGCCACCGTGAGAGGTCAGCCTCTTCCAATGCATATGAAGGTTTGTTTTCGGGGTCAAGTAAATTGGCCGCTGCCTTTATACCGTCCATGATCGGGCTTTTTTAGTAAGATTTATAAATTTACTACTCGAGGTAAGCATCGTATGTCAGCTGTAGAATTTGCCTTTTCAGAGGATTTATCAACAGTTGGTCGAGGGTTAGAGCCACAAGCATCACCTATTTATGCAGCTGATTTTGATACCTCTAGATTTGGAAAGGGCAATTCAGGTTCTTATTCAGAGGCCAAGAATGCTGAATTGATTCTTTCATATGATGACGCCTTATCTGACGCCATTAGTGATTACACGGGCGTTGAAGATACGGTGAACGTCTATTTTGATGAACTGGAAGAAGGCGTGGATGGCGCAACTGACTTAGTGACTGGTGATATTACCTTAAACGAGAATGTAAAACGAGGAGAAACATATACTGGCGTGTCCCCGGCTAGTGTCCATAAACATGAACGTGGCCATGATGTGCAAAGGAAAAAAGGGCTACAGTATGGTTTTAATTCTGTGGCATTGTCTGGGGGGCTGACACCGCTATTAGAAGGGCAAGTGGCCGCTGAATTAGATGGCGGCCAACCTGTCTACCAAGATGAGCAAAAGTTGTATCAAGAGCTTATGAGTTATTCCTCAAAAGAGCTGGAAGGAGTAGAGTTACCAGTTTTTGAATATTCTGCCTTCCCGGTTGGGCCTTTCACTTTTGCAATGCCAGTGCAAGTGGATTCCATCGATCTGGGGCAGGAGGTGCGGCCATATTTGGATGAAACGAAAGAGGTCTTGAATTATATCGATACTATCGAGCCGCCGGCAGAGATCGATCAGATTGCTGGCCAACCGGCTGCTTCCTATGCTACACCAGCCACGGCTTTCTAATTCGTTGAGGAGTGTTCCTGCACCTGTTGATTCTTAACACGAAGCAGCAACTCACAACGTCGACATACTTCACCCGTGCAGGGCTCGCCGCACTGGTTACAGTTCTGTAACGCCGGTC
>JAHENU010000060.1 GCA_018609855.1 Candidatus Nanohaloarchaea archaeon
GCATTTCTGCTAGTGAGGCAGGAACTCAAGTAAAACAATACATTAGTGACAATTCACAAGCCTTCCGCCTACCACCGACCACCTCTATTTCAGTCAATAATACAGAACGACTGTCAAATACTCCCTTATACGCAGTAGATCTCCAAATTGAGGCACAAATTCAAAACAGAACAGCATCGCAACAAATTAGTGCCCATATCACAGACGACGGTAATTGGCTATTCCTACAATCACAACCACTTGATACCTCTAAACCAGTACAAGAACAGATCCAGCAACAAGCGCCTCAGCAACCACCACAACAACCACCACAGCCACCAACAGAAGACACGTCATAAACGCGCACAGCATGTGCTTTCCTTCTTTTTTTCTTTCTTTTATACTCCAACGCGACAGAAGAAGAGAGGAATAGTGTCGTAATACAGTTCCGCATAGCTTGTCCAACGGCTGGCCATTACTTGTTAAAAATACATATGCTGAAGGAAGGCGTGAGACAAGACATAGCATATGTATCCTTTACAGCATAGTGATTACCCTCTTCGCCGGGAGCCGGATTCGAACCGGCGAGTGCACAGAGGCACACCAGCTGTTTGTTGAAGCAGAGAGACCACATAATTCTCTGCGCTCCAAGCTGGCGCGTTGGGCCGCTCCGCCATCCCGGCACACCACAGGAAACTTATGTGAGTTTAAAAAAGATTTGCCTTAGTGCCTTACACGAATCATCGTCTTTTGAAAAGATAACGTCAGCGCCTATCCTTACTGCAAGTCACCCCCCAACTGGGATCGATGGTCATGATGCGCCCATTTCTTGCTGACAATGCGCCTGCCTTCACAAGCCATTATTTGTTAATGTAGGGTGAAGAATAAGCACATTGTACACACATACTATGACACACTGCACTAATTAGTGAAGCAACTCCACTTCAATATTGACACCATCAGGGATATGCAGCCGCATAATTTGACGTAATGCACGTTCATTTTGGCCAATTTCAACAATACGCTTATGCATCCGCATTTCCCACCGCTCCCAGGTTGCTGTCCCTTCACCATCAGGTGATTTGCGCGTAGAAACATTCATTCGTTTAGTAGGCAGAGGGATAGGACCAGCAACATCTGCATGGTAGCGCCTCCCTATATCTACAATTTCCTGCGCTAACCCATCGAGTTTTTCTTTATCAACACTTGACAATCGGACGCGTGCTTTCTGCATAAGGCACCAAGGCCATTACCTAGAGGAATGTTTTTAAAAGACACGGTTCTTCCTATTACTATGCATGTATACATGCAATAAAAGGGTACACATGCGAGCACACCAGGACGAAAGTAAGGTGTCTAGCACTCATGCTGCACAAGACATCTTCCATTACTTCTATCAGGACGGCATATTGGAAGCAATCGATATAGACTCGCTCAGCGAAGATGCGCTCGTCTACTTTGAATTTAAGAGCGGCCAATGTATTGAAGACAGGGACTGTTGGGAAGGCAATTTTGAACGGACATTTTTGCTTCATCACCCACATCATGCCAAAACCTATCTGGCCACACAAACAAAAACTTATACTGCTACAACCGGCTATATCGGGAAAAGACGCTTTTTGGTAATGAACGCCCTCACTCAAACATCGTTCGGGCTGCCATTATATTCTGACGTAAACAATCCCGAAACAGAAGGGATTTGAGAAGATCTTAGGGAAGCAAACCTCGCAGAACAGTTCCATGAACCTGACGAGCGAGTACGGTACCGATTCAGGCCATAATACTGCCTTTCACAGTCTCCATCTATCACTACAAATACACGGCCTCAGATCACGTCCTAGATACAGTTTTCCCAACCGCCTTTAGTTGGTAGTTGCAATACTCGAGTAAGCTCATCTCCAAGAGGCCAGACAAAAATAAGAGAATAGAAGAAAAAGAGAGCTATTCACTCTCTTAGAGTTCAATTGGCTTTGTCCACCACACTATCATTTCTTCGAAGTGACTTCTAGACACATGCCAGCACCGACTGTCATACCCATATCTCGGATAGCAAACCGGGACATTTCTGGAATTTCTTTATTTGATTCTATGACCAGCGGCTGTGTCGGTTTTAGTTTTACCACTGCTGCGTCACCGGCTTTGAGATAGTCTGGATTCTCTTCCTTCGTTTCACCGGTTTTTGGATCCATTTTTTTCTGAAGCTCAGTGAAAGTACAAGCAACTTGTGCTGTATTTACGTGGAATACTGGCGTGTAACCAACAGTAACAACATTTGGATGATTTAACACAATGATTTGTGCTGTAAATTCATCGGCTACAGTTGGTGGGTTATCTGTGAGCGAAGCCACATCGCCACGCTTCACATCAGCTGCAGAGACTCCTCGTACATTGAACCCTATATTATCACCGGGCTGTGCCTCATTGACTGATTCATGGTGCATTTCTACGCTGCGCACTTCACCACCAACTTGTTTATTCATTCTGGTGGCTGCTGGCTCAACGGTGATATTATCTCCCAGTTTCACTTTACCAGATTCTACGCGACCAACCTGCACAGCTCCAACCCCTTTAATCTTATATGAATCCTGAATCGGGATTCGTAGAGGTTGATTTACAGGCTGCTCCGGCGGTTCAAAGGAATCCAGTACTGCTTTGATCGTTGGTCCTTCATACCAGTCCATCTGGTCTGACGCTTCTACCACATTGTCGCCTGTATATGCAGAGACAGGAATGATTTCAACATCCGAGAAGCCAACACCTTGCAGGAGCTTTTTGACCTGATCCTTTGTCTGATCGAACTTGCTTTGATCAAAATCAGCGGAGTCCATCTTATTAATGGCTACAACTAGTTGCTGAATGCCCAATGTCTTCGCTAAATAGGCGTGTTCTCTTGTCTGTGGTTGAACACCATCATTAACATCGACAACAAGGATCGCACAATCAGCCTGTGAAGCACCGGTAATCATGTTTTTCACGAAATCGCGGTGCCCTGGCGCATCGATAATAGTGAAGAAGTACTTGTCAGTATCGAAGCGCTGATGTGCTAAGTCAATAGTGACACCTCGTTCTCGTTCATCTTTCAAATTATCCATGACAAACGCAAATTCAAACGTCTCTTTGCCATGCTCTTGTGCCAAATCTTTCAGCTTGCGCATCTCCGTTTCTGGAATGTTACCGGTATCCCAGAGTAAACGCCCAATTAATGTGGACTTGCCGTGATCGACGTGTCCAATTGTTACCAAATTCATGTGTGGTTTATCTTCTGCCATATAGTTCACCTCCCCATTATTATAGTATATTTTACAATCACTGCTGAGCAGGATGTTTACTTCTCCCGCACAATTTATTTAAATATTTCGTGGAACTTCTCTTTATTCGAAACGCAATAGTACATTATTTATAGTATTTCTGCTGCTATACAGATACTTGTAACTCCCTTACACGACGTAAAGTTGTCTGCGGTGTACGTAAATACATAGATGAATTAAATATGTTGCACAATTGGCCGCCAAGTTCTTCTGTCTGCATATGCAATTCCTGCTCTGCTTTTGGATCACTACGAAGCTTCTCAGCATTACGCCACGCTTGCGATCGCCAGGAAACAATAATGCGTTTAAACTCTTCACGCACCCGTCGCTGGAATACTAAACCGCCTAACCCAAATACATCGTGCTCATCCTGTGCAAGAAAATTAAGAACAGCTGGAATTACCTCCTGTAAGACGGCGTTGATTTGTTTAAAGTCCTGCTTTTCACGATAATCAGTTTCCACTAACGATAGACTCAAGTCGGCGTTGATATGCGCATTAATCCCCAATAACATCTGTACAAAAGGAACACCATTTTCTTGTTCACAATAAGTAAAGTATGTGTGCCAAGGACGTGGTTTTTCTCCACAATCAACGTATGTTCGCAATGGTTGAAAATACAAATGTGCAAAGTGTAAATCAACCTCTTCTAATTTCTTTGGCCGGCGATAATAATCATACCGCTCAATATTTTTTTCAGCCACCATTTTCGTAACCAGATAATAGGTATAGAGGAATGGCAGAAGTGCGTGATATTGACTATGCTGCTTGAAAAATGACACAATAAGTTGCATACGCCCCATAAGACTGAGGATCGTCTCTTCAGACAACTCATATGTTAGCAGTTTTGGCAAAGTCATGTGCCTGGATAGCACTTTCATACACTTTCATTCGTGTCAGCATTTTTATGCATTAGCGCCTATTCAAAATCTTCAAGCTTTGGCGCCTCAGGCTTCATACCCTTGCGCTTCCGAATGTTGATAATTGTCTCCTCTTGCAAATTGCCGGGCAATGGCTCGAACACCTGATCAATCAGAGAAAAGAATCCTTTGCCACCAGTGGCACTCTTCAATGCAGCTTCAAACCCAAACAGCTCAGCTACCGGCATCTTTGCCCGCACAAAGCTATCCCCTTCTTCTTCCTGCATATCAAGGATCTGGCCACGTCGGTTACTCACTTCTTTAATGGCGCCCCCCATCTGGTCCTGCGGCACATCAACGCGCAATACTTGCTTTGGTTCTAGCAGTTCACCATTTGCACTTAAAATACATTTAATCATAGCGGCTCGAATCGCCGGCATAACTTGTGCAGGGCCACGATGAATGGCATCTTCGTGCAATTTTGCATCATGCAGTTTCACCATCAAGCCAGCACTTGGCTCATTTGCCAAAGGTCCTTCGTTTACGACGGACTCAATTCCTTGGAAAATAAGCTCATCGATTTCACTGAGATATTGGATGCCACGAGTGGTGTCAATATATAAAGATGTACCAAAAATGGCCTTTACACCCTCTGCCAGACTTTTATCCATGCCACACTTAATTAATGTATCTCGCACCATGCTCTTATCTTGGTCTCGGATTTTTCCTTCTGGCAGCTCGCCTTCTAACAGCGTCTGATATACTTGATCGGGCACTGGTTCTACGGTCAAGTAAAAGCGATTATGTTTATTTGGTGATTTCCCTTCTTGCACCGGGCTCTGCTGTGCCACCCCCTCCCGGTACACAACAATAGGAGGCGACACATCGATTTCAATGCCCGCTTCCCGCAAAAAGCGCTCCACTTTTGCCTCAATATGTAACTCACCTAAACCCGACACCAATGTTTCGCCAGTCTCTTCATCTATATTAATTACAATAGTGTTATCTTCTTTGGCTCGATTTTTGAGAATTTTGATGAGCTTCGGGAGATCAGAGGTCTTCTTCGGCTCAATCGATTTTGTTACGACTGGCTCAAATACATGCTCTATTCTCTCAAAAGGCTCAATCTCTGTCCCTTTTGCTACTACTGTATCCCCTGTCGAGAAATCAACACCTGTTAAGGCAGCAATATTCCCGGACGGCACAGCATCAATTTTCATTTTCCGAGGCCCTGAATAAATACCTACTTGCTGTAACCGTTGATCAGTTTTACTGCCAACACCTCGTAAAACCATGCTTTCTTCTACGCTGCCGGAAAATATCCGTGCAGTACACACTGTGCCTGCATGAGGATCGTTTATCACGTTCGTCACAACTGCCACAAGCTCTCCATCTTCCTGACAACCTCGCATGGATTGTCCGATCTCACTAGACTCGTCACCTTTCCAAATATTGGGAATCCTATAGTTTTGTGCAGTCTCAGGATCTGGCAAATGTTCAATAACCATATTCAATACTACTTCATGCAATGGCGCTTCCTGTGCCAATTCCTTATCTTTATCCTGCTCAACGTAATCAATAATGTCTTTGAAAGTGATCCCGGATTGCTGCATAAACGGCACAGAAATGGCCCAATTTCGTAACGCTGAGCCAAACGCTACTTCACCGTTCTCTACGGAAACTTGCCACTCTTTCTTATACTCTTCAGGAGCCATTTCCTTAAGGAGGTTGTTCACTTCTGCAATGACGCTGGTAAATTTCTCTTGCATGCCCTGTGGATCAAGCTGTAATTCTTTAATAAGTCGATCAACTTTATTGATAAACAGTACAGGTTTAACTCGTTCTTTCAATGCTTGCTTTAAAACCGTCTCAGTTTGCGGCATGCAACCTTCCACAGCATCAACTACCACTAAAGCACCATCCACGGCCCGCATCGCTCGCGTTACATCTCCACCAAAATCAACGTGTCCTGGCGTATCGATAAGATTAATCAGATGCTTATCGTCCTGGTATTCGTGAATCATGGAAACATTTGCTGAATAAATGGTAATGCCGCGTTCAGATTCTTGCGGGTCGAAATCCATAAACAACTGTTCACCTGCCAGTTCTTCAGAAATCATGCCAGCTCGTGCTAATAGATTATCAGCAAGCGTACTTTTGCCATGATCTATATGCGCTACAATCCCCATATTCCGAATATGACCGGGATTATGGACCATATGCTTAATGTCATCCAGTGTGAACTTTGCCATTTTATCACTACTGTCGCTCAGAAGCTTTTAACAGCTTTCTTAAGAGAAGCTTTAAATTATTTATTACGCAGTTTCGATGTGCATTTTTTACGAACATTCATTCCTTTGTCATTTCAAAAGCTTGAAAGAACAAACGGAAATGGAGTTCTCTATTTTACATCTACATTGATACTTTGAAACAAATGTCCGCCATAGAACAGTTTTAGATTTTTCTTTTTACTTATACTCCGTAAAATCTTAAACAGCGCGCCATCTTTACTATTTTTCTCTTGTACTATTTCTTGCCGTTGTTGGGCTTATACAGCTATTGAAAATCATAAGCCGTATGTACTTTGGCCAAGAGCTGTTATTTGGTTTGTAGCTGCATTCCACACTTTTGGCGTGTACATTAAGAGAGAAAAGAAATATGTGTTAGAAGAAAAAATCAAAAGAGCTATTTGCTGACTTATCCAAAGGGAAGAAATAGGTAGCAATGGTTGTTATGTCTATTAGCGTTTTGCAGCACTCATTTGCACTACCGAGCTTTCATAGAACTTTGCCCGATTACACAGACCCAACTACTTACACATTTTTCCTCATTTCTGTTCTTGCAGGAATTTATTACTCCATTTCGATGGATTCTACGTCACCGGTACTGGCGTATGCCGACAGTTGATAAAAATGAGGAAAGAGAAAAGAGGTAATTGTTATTCCTGCAACTTCCACCCCCAAGAAAAGAGTTGCCAGCAGATTACAAAAACACCGACGCTGAGCGCTATCAAGATTAACGTCCCTTTCACCAACGACACGTCCGCCACACCTAGCAATCCATACCTCAGTCCGCTGACCATATAGGTAATGGGGTTAAAGAGCGCTAGTTGATGTAATATTGGCACACCTTTCGCCATTTCTAACGAATAGAACACACCGCCAAAGTACGTTAGCGGAGTAATTACAAACGTCAACAGGTTTGTTGCACCGTCCCAATCATCTGCCCACAGGCCAGTAATCAC
>JAHENU010000061.1 GCA_018609855.1 Candidatus Nanohaloarchaea archaeon
AAACGGCCCACCCCGAGATCCATCTGAAGGACCACCATACGAACATCCATTAGAAGGTCCAAAGAAGTTTGGACCTCCTGCTGAAGATCCGTATAACAATGAGAGATGAAAAATACGATATTGCCAAGCGTCTCTACAACATCGAGGGCGTCGATGATGTTCAGGTCAAAAGAAACAGACTCCATGTTGTTGTGAATCATGGAATTCACGACGATGTTCCTGAACATTTTCCGCCTAAAATTGAAGAAAAATCTGTAGCAATTGCTACTGATGCTGGATACAACCGTCAAGAAGGTTATGAATATCATAATGCTCCGATGAATAGACGGCATGAAAGCGTTTGCTGTCGAAAACTCATTTTCGTTTACTAAGGCTGAGTGGTAGCTGAAGGTTCGATTCCTTCACAGCCCATGCGGTGCAGTGCTGGCAGTCAATGGAAATCCAATTATGAACGAAAACAAGCAGATGCTCGAAGGTATGGCTCCGCAAGAAGCGCTCGGTCTGTTCAGCGACAACAGTGACACGTACCGAATTACGTGGCATTGTGGTCGGGCAGAAGCAGCGCAGCGACAGCGACGGGCTGGAGTCGGTGAAGTGACTGACGAAGGATACGTGAGGGAAACTCCGGGCGATTTCCTGGCGGCAATGGCTAACGAAGATCCCGACGCATCAGTTGAGGTAGTCAACTAATGAGTCTTACAGTTTACAACGCAATTGAATACATTCATAGCAAAATTCCCGATGCAGATATCAGCTGTGTCGGTGCAACAATTTTCGTCCGAGAAGCCAGTGACGAAGCTGTTGAAGCGCTCGAAGGAGATGAAACATCTGGTCGGACTCTGGCTGTCAACACTGATAACAATCACACTGATGCAGCTATCGTGAAGCTAACTCGGTAACTCTAAGTAGCTCTTAATCAGCGGTGCAAATCCGCTGTAGAGTTTACGCTAACGGAATGGGTCGTCGTTAGCAAGAAGGCCAGTCCTGCCGTGCAGTCAATGGTCTATGACACATCCTACAATGTCCACTACTGTTTCGACCACCGACGACACGCAGAGTACCGAACCTTCCATTGACAACAACGACAGCCGCCCTTTTATCAATTCCGATCTTCTTATCGAAGAAGCGAATGAAGAAAATGTCACTGACAAGCAGCGACGTGTTCTACTCGCCGCTTCTGCGCTCTATGACAATCCTGACGTGTCGTTCTCAATGATTGCTCGAAACGCAGGAGTCAGTACCACTTACGTTCGCTATGTTCTGGTCCAACACGTTGATCGGACTGAGCTACCCGCTGATTGCCGCATCTTTGATCGCTGTACGCCGAACAAGACTTACGATGATCTCACTTCCATGCAACGTCAGATCGTCAATGAGCTTGCTCTGAACGACGATATAAGCAATACTGAAGTTGCTGATAGAGTTGAGTGTACTGTTAAGCACGTTCAGACCACTGGAGTTATCTACGGCGACATAGTTCAGCAGAAGCGCTACGAGCATTGCTAAACGGCTAACGGACTTCCACTTATCCTGACTGATTGGTATTAATTGAAGGTTCGATTCCTTCAGAGTCATTGAGGTAACAATGGCAGCAAAAACTGACATAGAGAGCGACAGCAACGTGGAAGAACATACCATCGAAGCAGCTGATGGGCTTGTTCGATCTACGATGGTCGATCAGGCAAGTGACCTCGAACATGGATGGCGAGAAGGCTACCAGAATATTGTTGACTCTGGCGCAACTGAAGGTCGGCTGGAATACACTCACGAATACACGCTGATCACTGATAACGGCGAAGGTGTTGAGCTTACCGAAGATCGTGGCGTCGATCTCCTTACTAACATGGGAGAAACATCGAAGGATTCCGATGATCACAGCACTGTCGGAGAATTTGGCATCGGAAAGGGACAAATCAATGCAAAAGGCCAAGCATTGTGGGTGAGTGGAAATCAGGCACTTCTATTCGATATCAAGAATTTCGGCCTCACAGTTAAGCAGACTGAACTTGCTAATGTTTCCTCTGTCGTTGACGAATTCGATTCTGAGTGGGCAGATCTCATTGAAGAACACTTTGGCGACACAAACCGTTACGATGGTCTTGCAGTTCTGGTCAAGCACTACGAAGAAGAAGTTCCCGATAAGGATTCTTACAAGTGGGATAAATACGAAGAACGGCTCAAAGATCGGTTCCAGTATCTTGAGACTGTTCGAGATACGAAGCTATACATTGGAGATGAACGAATTAGTGACAACGACATTGAAGAAGCTGTAGATGGAAACAAGAAAGACCATCTCGAAGTTTTCTCTGGAAACAATATCGGTGATGTGCATATAGCTGTAAAACATAACTCAGCCGATTCACTGAAAGTCTACTCTGGTGGCATCTATGTGAAGGACGAAAGCAACCGTGGAATAGCCGGAGCTATTGTCACCGAAAAGAATCTCAGCCTCAATTTCGCTCGAAACGAAATCAAGTCTGGCTGTCCCATCTGGAACATCATTGACCACCGACTCGATGAGATCCGAGCAAAGGTATTCTCGAAGATCAAAGATGATCGGCTCAACAAGTCTGCTCGGGAATTCATTTCCAGTGAAATTTTCGACTCAGGAAAAGTCGATGAATTCGGTGACATGGAGATCTTCAAGACGACCGATGAAGATATGGTGTCGCTCAATGAAATCGTAGAACAAGACGAAATCGGAATTGCAAAAGCAACCAATCCAGCAGCAGATGCATTGACTGAAGCTTACGGCGAAATAGTGCTTGCTGAGTCAGATGTGGCGACAGAAAAGTTGGTTGAAGCCCGAGATGAAGATGATTCATTCAGTGACGAAGGTGATCTTCCTGAAATTCCATCTGATTACGATGCTGCTGATCGAGCAGTCGATACTGGATTGCACATTGACCATAAAGATGTACCAGAACATGAGCTAACACCGAGCCAGATGAATCGTCTTGGAGTGGCGCGATTGATGATTAATCTCTCTGACTCTAACTTCAACGTTGAGTATGGTGAGTCAGATGCAGCAGCCGCCTGGACAGATGGTAGAAACTTCATCAAGATAACTGATAGTGCTTCTGAAGGTGGCAAGTGGGAAGAATGGGTTCCCTCGTTGTGGCTCACGATGATGCACGAAGTGGCTCACAAGTGGGGCGACAAAGAATCAGCCAGTCATGGTCGGCTCTTCAACCGCCGATTCCGTTCACAGATTGAAGACAACGAAAATGTGCTGGTCAATGTGATGCGAACTATCGCAGAAGACGGCCTCAAAGAAGCAGCACAGCAAGGACACAACGCTTAAAATAATGATAGAAGTAACAAATAAAACAGTGTGGATAGCCACACTTTATAAGTTTAATTCAGACGTAAAAAATCCAAAACGACCTGATGATCAATGGGAACGAGCAAGAGCAAAATATTGTGACGATTTCTTCGCGGCTCTTGAGTTAGTTGATGATAGATTTTTCGACATTGAAGGATCAACTGTAGTAAGAAATTATGGTAGAGCGATTGTGTATAAAAATGAAGATGGTGATAAAAGGGCGAATATCACCAAAAAGGAAATCCATACACAAGTATAAATATGAGCGAATTCGATATTATTGGCAAGAAAGTTGGTAAAATGGTCGATCTCCCAACTCACGGTAAATCATATTTGAAAGTAGAAGTGATTGACTTCCACCCTGAAACAAATTCGTGGCAATATGATCCGCCGTGGATTGATGATGATCCAATTCACCCAAACAAAGATGAAGTCGAACGGCAAGCAAGGTTCTACGGTAAAGATATAACAGAATGTACGGTTACTCTGTTCGATAGTGATCACAATAAGCATCGACGTTATGCTTCTCTGGTTCGTTCTGTACGCCCAAATATGAGACTCGATAAACTTGGAGTTACTTGGGGTACATCTTGCATGATTAGACATAAAACTGGAATCAGCATCGGCAGAAATGGTCGTGATAATCAAATACGGAGACACAGAGGAGATCACGATATGCTATGGGAACTTGCCGGACCAGACCCGATTACCCTCATGGATAATGTCATTCGACTAACTAACGAAGCTCACCGGCT
>JAHENU010000062.1 GCA_018609855.1 Candidatus Nanohaloarchaea archaeon
GTGATCGGCTGCCATTCTTCTCCATGGCGCGCACCGGGCTTAATCTCTATATCATCTCCTGTCGAAAATGAGCCGTGGAGTAAACTCCCTCCAATCACACCACCATGCAGATACTCCACGGTAGTGCCTGGCTTATTTATATCAAAAGATCGGGCAACACACATCTCAGGCTCTGCTGAATCATCTCGCTCTGGCGTCGGAATATGTTCTTCAATCATGCCAAGGACAGCATCGATATTAATGCCTTGTAACGCCGAGATTGGAACAATAGGCGCATTTTCAGCTACTGTCCCTTTCACAAATTCCTGAATTTCCTGATAGTGTTCCTGTGCTCTTTCCTGAGACACGGTGTCAATCTTATTCTGCACAATTACAATATTTCGAAGACCAGTCACTTCCAGTACCTGTAAATGTTCCCGTGTCTGTGGTTGAGGGCAGTGTTCATCTGCAGAGATCAATAGCAAAGCGCCGTCCATAATAGCAGCTCCTGATAACACATTAGCCATCAATGTCTCATGTCCGGGTGCGTCCACCAAACTGACTGTCCGGATCGGTTTCGCTTCAGTCTCACACTCTTGACAGACCGTTGCTGTCGTATATTGCCGTTCCTCTGGGCATTTGCACTGCCGGATAGTCATGTCGGCATAGCCTATCCGAATAGTAATGCCACGCTTCTGCTCTTCTGAATGGCGATCTGTCCATGTGCCAGACAATGCTTCTGTCAATGTCGTTTTGCCATGGTCAACGTGCCCTATTAGGCCAATATTCGCTTCTGGAACAAAAGTTGACTCCGTACGTGTCATGCTATCAGAACAGAGGCGTACTTTTTTAAAGCCGTGGTGAAGTGCTGCCATAATATGCGAGCCTCTCACCTACCATTCTCACCATGCTAGTGTGTATTGCTTCTCTATGGCATAGCCCATTCACTGTATGACAAAGTGGCACATAACATAGTTATTGATATCTACAGCCATTCACCAAAAACGATGGGTGTCTGAACAATAGAACAAGAATTCTATCAGCATCACTAGTAAAGTGTTATAATGGGTGCAAGACATACTCTGGAAAACATGATAGCTACCCTTCTTCAGAATTGCCTGTCTCTTCCGCTTCATTGCCTTGTTGTTCTAACCCTAAAGCTTTCTCAATGGATTGATTGCCTTCCTGCACTATTTTAAGGTTGAGTTGTGCAATGTCGGAGGAAACTGTTTCACCGCGAACAGATTTCTTCAATCGCAATCCTTTCTGTGAAGTATTGACTCCCGTGCCATCAGACAATATCAGCTTTCGTCGCTCAGTATGAGGAACCCCAGGTCGCATAGGAAATCCTTCTTTGTCAGAGCCGCCAGTTACCCGAAGACGGTACCCATCCAATTGTATAGGAGAGCCGTCAATTTCATCACCAATGCTCATATTATACAAGGATTGTGCAGCCGCTTCGTCAAGGTCAAGGCGGTAGGTCTCCCCGGACGAATGATTAATAGTTACGTGCATATAACAAGCGCTTGGCTGTATATTTAAAAAGGTGATGGCGAAATTTTGCGTTTCTGAAAACAGAAGGAAGGCGGTTTCAGAAAAAAAGTAGGGAGTAAATTAAATCATATGACTGGCTGTTAACTTCCGACTAAAGTTGTTCCCTTATTCTGGCAAATAGCTAACACTAAAAAGTGTATAAGAAACATCCGAACACTCGGACATATACTATTAATATTTCTTACATACTCTTTTTACATGGAACTCGAAGCTATCACTTTCAATGACATCCGAGAAATACAAAAATATGAGAAAGAGCATGAGCAACTTTACGGCCTCACTCCTGAACAGCTGGCAAAGATGAAGGAATATTTACTGCGCAAGAAACAAAAAAACGACAAAAAAGGCCGCAGAGAATATGAAAACGCTCTTGATCTAGTTGAAGAAATTATAGATCGTCGTGCCTATAAAATTATGCGGCTAGCATTTCTCTCATTAAAGACAAACATTGAAGCAGAGGGGTTAATGGAGGAAGAACACGACACGTTTCAAATACTACGTGACACTCTGCGGCACTATCGGAACGCTCACTTACAGTATGCCATAGGAGAGACAAACGCATTACACTTGCCTTCTTACGCAACTCCCGCCACTCCACCACTGACACACAATACAGAAGAGGGAAAGGCAACACCTGCCGTAACAACAGATACAGAAACAAATACTGTTGAAACGGATACGAACGAAGCACAACAGGAAAAAGAAGTGTTGTGGGAGCCGAATCAAACTCAGGAAGCCGGACAGGATAACAACGGAACTGAGACAGCTACGGATGCAACAAAAGAAGCGAATGCAGAAAGTTACGAAGAATTAGCAAATCAGGAAACAGAGACAAATGAAAACGACTATCAGAGTGTAACTATCCAATCAAATGTTCCACAATTTCTTGGAACCGATTTACAGGTGTATGGGCCTTATGACGAAGGCGAGACGATCACCGTACCGGCAAAAAACGCGAAATTACTAATCGATCGGGACTTAGCCAAACCATCTGATACGTAAACCTTTTAAAAAACTTGGTTCACATATGACTCCTGTCCTTCTTCCGGGGCGGCAACTGTGAGTAGGATGAGCTCAATGGAGGGAAAACATCAATGGTAAAAGTACCAAAAGAACAGAGGCGATATTGTCCATATTGCCGGCAGCACACGCAGCACCGAGTAAAAGAAGAGAAGAAGGGCTCAGCCTCTACCTTAAAGAAAGGGCATCGCCGGAGACAGGGTAAGATTGACAAAGGATATGGCGGCTTCCCCTACGAAGATCCTGCTCATCGTACACGGGGGCAGAAAAACCCACTATCTAAGAAAATGCCGTTGGTATTAACTTGTGCAGAATGCGGAAAAGCACATATTGCTAAAAAGCCACTCAGAACGCAACACTTGGAGACAGTATAACGGTAGTGATAAAATGACAATTGAAAAAACAGAAGCTGGCGATCTTGTTGTTGTGCAAGTGAAGGAAATTCGGCCAAATAGCGTACTAGTGGATATTCTCGATACTGGAGAAGAAGGGATGGTGCATATCTCAGAAGTAGCGAGAACGTGGATTAAAGATATTCGTAAATATGTCAAAGATAAGGAGCTCACTGTTGCCCAGGTATTACCACAACGCGCCAACAGCAATTTCATAGATGTTTCTCTGAAACGAGTCAATGAAAATCAAAAGAAAAATAGATTGAGAGAGTGGCAACAACAAAAGAAGGTAGAAAAATTTGTAAACAAACTTTCCTCACTGCTTGAAGAAGACACCGGTAGCATTCAGCAGAATGTCATAGAGCCGTTAGAGGAGCGATATGAAACGCCGTTTAAGGGCTTTGAAATGGCGTTGGTTGAACCAGAAGATGTGAAAGAGCTGTTAGGGAAAAAATATTTTGACGCAATTGCCTCTGTTGCCCAGGAGAATATTCGGGTAAAAGAGTATACACTTGAAGAGACAATAACACTTGCCTTTACTGATGCAAACGGCCTTAAACACATACAACAAGCTTTGTCTCTTCCTGATATTCCAGACACCGTCTCTGCCAAAATCACCTATCTTGCCTCTCCTACCTATAAAGTGACCGTGACAGGTAAAGATGTAAAGGATTGTAAAAAAGCGATGCAAACAATCATTGAGCACATACAATCGTATGCCGATCAGCATAAAGGTGAATTCGCCATTGAAGAAGAGAACAAATGAGCAGATACGGTATTGTAGTGAGTGTCAAGAGTATGCTATTGGCAATCCCTGCTCCCGATGTGAAGCAAAAACAATAAATATCCGGCCACCGAAATACTCGCCAGAAGACAAATACGGTGCGTATCGGCGCCAAATGAAACGTGATTCTGATGCAGACCCATATTGAAATAGAAAAGAAACCCGACGTACAAAATCCGCTATTAGTAGTAGGTTTAACAGGCATCGGCAACGTGGGACGGACGGCTGTCTCCTATCTGATCGACCAATTGGAGGCGAGTAAATTCGCCGAATTATATTCGCCGCATTTCCCACACATCACTATTCTAAACGAGAATGATGAAATGCAATTACTCAACAACGAATTTTATTTCTATAAGAATCCAGATGGCGATGATGTTATTTTTATGACGGGCCACACGCAAAGCGTATCTCCCGAAGGACATTATGAGATTGTGGAGACTGTCCTTAATACATTAGCTGACTACAATATCAAAGAAATCATCACCATTGGCGGCTTTGGTGCAGGAGAAATTGTGGAAGAACCTTCTGTGTACGGAATAGTCAGCAATGCAGAGATCCAAAAACGGTATGAAAATACGGATATGAGTTTTGATCATAGTGTAGGCGAAGTGATTGGTGCCTCAGGTTTATTTATCGGCATCGGCAAGCGACACGGAATAGATGGGTTATGCATATTGGGCGAAACACCAGGATTCCTACTCTCAGATCCAAAAGCAACAGAAGAAGTACTGAAAAATGTAGAGAGTATATTAAATATCGACATAGATTACGAAAATGTGAACGAAAAAATCCAAGAACTGGAAAAAGTGTTAAATAAAATCCAGAAATTGCAAGGGGACTTAATGCAGGGGCAAGGACAGCAGCAAGGAGAAAAAGATTTAACATATATAGGTTAATGTTGTTCAGAGCCAAAAAAGAGGAGATATTATGGTTAATGAGAATTTGACTCGATACGAACGGGCACGGCTCATCGGAGCACGAGCCTTACAAATAGCAATGGGAGCAAGTCCGATGGCTACGGTCAATAGCGATAATCCGATTGATATGGCTACTGCAGAATTAGAACAAGATGTAATTCCGATAGCCATTCGACAACAGACTAAATAGTAATCTTGTTCTGAAAAACCCAGCAACAGGCCTATTTTTAAATAGGTTGTGCAGACAGCTGGTAGCACGTGAATCATATGTTAGTGGAACGCGATGAATACATGAAGCGAGGCACCCATATTGGGATGCGGACGGCTGTTAAAGAGATGGAGCCGTTTATTTATCAAATAAAGCGGAACAAATTAGCAGTAATTGACCTAGATCAGACTGATCAAAGACTCGCTACAGGAGCACACTTGCTCTCTCAATATCAGCCAGAAGATGTTGTTGTAGTCTCCAGAAAAGAAACAGGCTATCAACCGGTCGTACAGTTTGGCGAAACAACAGGGGCGACCGCTATTTATGGCAGATTTTTGCCTGGCACACTAACTAATCCACAATCTAGTAATTTTATGGAGCCTAAAATAATGGTGATCACTGATCCTGTAGAAGATCAACAAGCTATTAAAGAAGCTCGTGACGCTAACATTCCAGTCGTCGGAATTTGCAACACAGGAAACGATGTGGCATTTATTGATTACGTCATTCCTGCAAATAACCTCGGTAAACGCTCTATTGGCATAATGTACTATTTATTAGCTGCTGAATGTCTCCGAAATCGTGGCGAAATAGAGAGCATTGATAGTTTTGAATACTCGCCTGATGACTTCACAATGGACTGATAGCATGCAAGTCACCGTCACGCATGAAGAAGGGACGGAA
>JAHENU010000063.1 GCA_018609855.1 Candidatus Nanohaloarchaea archaeon
AGAGGTTGGGCGATAATGGGTTGTGCCATCACCAAGTTGTCCTTTCTCATTCTTTCCCCAACAGCGTACTGTACCGGTTGAAAGCGATGCGCATGTATGTGAACCTCCTGCATCCATACCCGTAACTGAGGCATTATTAAGTACAGAATCCATGCCAACGACGGTCACAGGGATACTGCTGTCTTCTGTGTTATTATTGCCGAGCTTGCCACGGCGATTATCGCCCCAACAACGCACAATTTTGTTTGCAAGTACAGCACAGACATGGCCAGTACCGGCGGTTATTTCGGTAACAGACGTCAGATAGGGCACAAAAGTAGATGAAATTTGTTGGGAGGCAATGTTATCATATATTTTACCTGCTCTATTGTCTCCCCAACATTGTACACTGCCGTTAAGAAAGGCCGCACAGGTGTAACCAGGACCCGTGGCGATGTCAGAAACGTTGATAACTCCTTGTATAATATGCGGTAAACGTTGATCAGTAAAATGCCTATCTTTTAGTTCTCCAAATGTATTTGAGCCCCAACAGGATATAGAGGTGTTGGTGAGAAGGGCGCAGGAATGAGCTGTGCTCATAGACACGTGTTGTGCATTGGTAACATTTGGCACTAGCATAGGCCTCTGTCTGCTAATGTTAGACCCATCACCAAGTTGACCAAATTCGTTAGATCCCCAGCAACTTACACTACCATTGACATGGACGGCACACGTTTGTTTGAAATGTGCTGCAATATCAGTAACGTTAGTAAGAGAAGACACTCGCACAGGAACTCGACTAACCTCCGTGGCATTAGCGCCAAGTTGGCCATCTCTGTTGCTGCCCCAGCATTTGACACCGCCATTGTCAAGACGAACACATGTATGACTATCGCCTGCTACAATTTCAACAGCCTGTGTTATGCCTAATACTTTAACCGGTGTCTGTATCACGTGAGATGCATTGCTTCCAACCTCTCCATTAAAATTACTACCCCAGCAGCGGACGCTACCGTCAGAAAATACGGCACAAGAATGTTCATCTCCCACGGCAACGTCTTTGACAGGAACTGTAGCGCTGGTTGTGTCCACACCGGTCACAATGGCGATATTACCGCCTATGCCGATTAGTAAAAAAATACAGCAGAGCACACTATATCTATAGAATTCGCTCCTTTCAAATATCATGCCTCAATAGCGTATTCTCTATTTATACATGTAATTACAAAATGAACTAGCGTTGAGAAACGCTCTCTTGTTGCTGCTGATAATACGCACAATACTGCTGCAATGGACACCGGGAACAGTGGGGGGTTGGTGCTTTACACACCTCGCGTCCGTGCTGGATTAGCAGCATATGAAACGGGTATGCCAGTGTATCAGGCACTTTTTCCTCTAGATCTTCTTGCGCCTTATCCCTGTCTTTTTCTGCAGTCAGTCCAATTCGGGTGGCCACTCGGTACACATGTGTGTCAACCGGAAAGGTATTCATGTCGAATCTGAAATTCAAAATAACTGCGGCAGATTTCATACCAATGCCCGGCAGCGCGGTCAGCCAGTTCATCGCCTCTTGTTTGGACGTATGTGTGATAAAATCCAAGGTCAATTCGCCTCGTTCGTCTTTAATTCTTTGCAGAATATCCTGAATCCGCTTGGCCTTCATGTTATAGTGGCCCGAAGTATAAATAGTCTGTGCTAATTCATCTCTCGGTGCATTGAGAATTTCTTCAGCAGAGGAATATTTTTCCATTAACTGTGCATAGGCCTTGTCCCGATTCTTGTCATTAGTATTTTGGGAGAGGATTGTGTGTATTAAGAAAAGAACTGGATCCATGTCTATTTTTTCCTTCTTTGGCTTTCCGTATGTTTCTGAAAGAATGTGGTTAATCTTTTCGATACGTTCGACCATGGGACACTATGTTTGACTGTTTTTATATATAATCTCTTATCACGGAGTTTTAAAATTTGAAGTGATGAATTATCCTTCATAAGCCACACCCCATCTCACCAACAAATTCGAAAACAATGCGGGCACGATGAATTTAAAGGCGATACTTGAGACAATGAGAACAGAAAAAAGCTCTGAGCCAATGAGGGCATTTTCCTGCATGATTTTTAACAGAACAATGGAAGTACTAAACCGAACAGAAAGGCCAACTCCCAGAAGTAAGGACTTGTGGACGCCAAGTTCTTTGTGTGCAGCAATGTAACTCCCAATCAGTTTCGCGCCTTTAGAAACCGCCACTACTAAAACAATTGCTATGAGATATGCCAAAATCGGTGAAAGTCCAAATAAGGACATTTGTGTCGTAGTTAATTCAACAGAACTACCTACCCATAGAAAGAAAATTGGTGCAAAGAAGCCATATGCCATGGCTTTTACTTCAGTTTCGATAAACTGAATACGCTGTTTTGGAATAAAGTTTCCAAGAGCAACACCTGCCAATAAAGCTGCTAAAGGAGTGGTTTCTGCAATATTGCCAATCCCCAGAAACAAAAAGACGATCATCATTACAAAGAAAAATAGTGACTCAATGCTAGGTATGTTGAATTTATGACCTTTTGTATTAATTTTTGTCAGGCCTCCTGCCAAGAGGAAAATAAGCAATAAAGAGCCGATAATCCCTGCAACACTTATGCCTCCGTGAATTTGAGAACCCACCAGCACAACTACAATCATAAGGACTATCATTTCAATAATATCGTCCAATGTGCCTACTCCTATTAGTGTTTCGCCCAATCTAGTATTAATAATTTTGAATTCGTCAAGAATTGGCACAAGCATGGCTTCACCTACCGTGGCGAACGAGGCAGCTACTAAAAGAGCTATGAGCCATTGCGTGCCAAAAATAAAATGAACAAGCACTGTACCAAGTGCTGCTTCTAGTAAAATAATTATTGTTGTTGACTTGGCAATAAATTTGCCCTGTTTTTTAATGGAATTAAGATTGATCTCAAATCCAATTATAAAAAGCAGAAAATACATGCCCAGATTCGCCAGAAAGGTAAACGTATCTGTGTTAATTATATCCTCTAGGAATGGTAAGACTGGTGCTAAAAAATGAATGAAAATACCAAGAAAAAGAGCAGCAAAAATCCATGGAATTCTAATTTTCTCTAAAACCATCCCTACCAAAAATATGAAGAGGAATGCGGCGCTTAGGAAGAGGAAAAGATTAACCATATATACTCTATTTGTTCCTGTGATAAATATGTTGTTCTTTACCAATTCCAATACATGACTTTTTAAAAATAGTTATTAGGTGAAGTATATGAATGAGAATACAACAGAACCGACAACAGAAAGAGTCTATATGGGAGAAGTGCCTACACATCTGAAAGATGATGGCACGTTAGCCACCAACTTCATATTTATTGAACCTATGTCCCCTGGCAAAATAGCTCCTCTGTCGTATTCAGAATATTTTCTACATCATGGCGACTCTGTGCCACAATATGAAATCATAGCTTTGACCTATCAGGAAGAACCAACTGCTGATTACAACATTGATACAATACAGTTGTATCTTACTGACAGTGGAGAAACGGGAGCTAAATTTAACAATGAAACAGATGAGACGCCACCAGATATAAGTGAAGTACCGCGAGTACTACAGGATTTCAGGGAAGGACCAGCTGAATTACGGGGGAATGGCATGGAAGATACATTAAACAGGAAAATACATCACGAAATACGAAAAAGATATCAGCACATTATAACAGAAGAAGAGCTTGCACACCATTTTAACATCTCAAGTAATCCTATAAAACACTTTGATATTTCTGAAGAATTCAAAGAATTAAGAAGACAACGTCAACAACATCATTACGATGTAGAGGAAGAGAAACAGAATGCAAGTGTATTGCAATGGTGGTTACAACCTCACAGAATGATTTGGCCAATTTTAGGGGTTGTTGCTCTAGGAGGTGCCGCCTACGCGAGACAAGAAGGTATTGATATTCTTCATGTGCCAGGCGATTTTAATATCCCCTATGTAGAAGCGTTAGTTGCTGGTACGCATTTATACATGGATAGAGTTCGTCGAAGACAGCAAGACAGAGCCAATAAGACGCTGTATCAAAACGAAACTGAGCGATATTTGTTCGATTGGATGCAAGAGGAATTAGAGACTTTCAATTTACAGGCTCAAACGCTGTCTCAGGCATTTGATAATGCATCAGTCCGATTCCAGTATGTACCAGAGGTTGCACATATTGTACAGAAAGCGGAATCGAATCACAGTCAGCACACTCCCCTCAACGATACTAAATTGCGACAAGATGTAGAGGAATTATATCAGGAATTTATGTTTGACAGTGTATCAGAAAGTGTGAAATTCAAAGATGAATAAACACAGCGCTACGCATCATTCTAGCAAATGTCGTATTTCCTGTATAGTTTGTATGTTATCAAGTATTGTGTCTTCTCCTTTTTCCGACCACATATAGCGTAAAGGTTGTACCGACAGCGTATCTAAATGCAGGTGTGCAGACGACCCCTGTTCTGCCACAGCTTTTTCTGCTGCCGTTACAACTGCTTTTGTGGGAGCATAGACACCACCGGCTACAAGAGGAAAACGGCCATCATCGTCCTGAACCGATCGTAGAGCGAGAAGAGAGGGATCTCCACGAGATTTCAAGGATCCTAATAACACATTATCTACATACACTAGTGTAACAGATTCCTTGTTTTCTGTAATCGAAGATGAAAGTGATTCTATAGCATTATGGTGATATGTAGACATAAGTTTACAAAGTCCAACATACTGATCCACATACCGCACTGATTGAACTCTGTCTGATGTATGTCGTCCAGGATCATCCATCGCTGCCTCAATATATGCAGCATAGTGAGTAGGTAGTGTCTTTGGCGACAGTCGTGCTAATGCGGGCAATGTCTGGGCTGTAGCAGTGACTTGCGTGTGAAGATATTCTAAAAACCGTGGTGAATTTACAAATTGAGATACCAATTCATCCATATAAAGAGCTAAAGCATGGCTGGCAGCCGGACTACTGTCTGGCACCATTTGAGTAAGCATTGCCGTTTGTTCCTCGTCAGACAGAATTTCTTCTAATAAAGGCATATATTGCAACGTCCGACGAAGCTGTACTACATCATCTGTAGAAGCTGCTGCCACAAACCAACTCCGGCTGTCAAAATTATGCGGAATCAACCCCAGAAAGGCCGGTAATAATTCGATAGCAGCATCAGATGACATCGCAGACACATTATCTTCTGTATTATCGACCGTACCATGGTAGGCAGTATGATAAATTAACTGCTCCAGTGTTGATTGTTGATTCGTATAGTTCAAATAGTGCGTTATCGCATAATTGTGCAGTTGCGTTAACACACCCTGCGCCTCCCACGGTCTATATCCATCACGCTCAAATAGTTGGCCAAAATGTACGTACTGATCCTCTAAGAACTGAGTCACGTCGTCTTTATCCGGTATAAGCCCTTCCGATTCACAATAGTGGCCAATGATAGAAAGACTGTCTATTTCCTCTTCCATATGTAGCGGGTTGAAAAGGAATACTTAAAAGTGATGAAAATAAATAATATAACGATATTATGAGTGATGATAAAACCCAACAACGCATTGAAGAACTGCAGGAACAGCTCAGGAATACACCAGTGAATAAAGGCACTGAGAAAGACAGGGCCAGAATTAAGGCACAGATCGCTAAATTACAGGAGAGACAACAGCAACAGGCAAAGAAAGGAGGTGCACGGGGATATGGGTATGGTTTGCGAAAGCAAGGTGATATGACTGTCTGTCTTGTGGGATATCCTTCCACTGGCAAATCTACGCTACTCAATAGCTTGACAGATGCAGAATCTGAAGTCGGCGACTACGCTTTTACCACGCTATCCGTTGAACCTGGTGTATTGCATCTGAATGGTGCAACAATTCAAATTTGGGATGTACCTGGCTTGATTGAGGGAGCATCACTCGGCAAAGGTCGTGGTAAGGAAGTGATTAGTGTAGTGAGAAACGCCGACCTGTTAATCATTCTGACCGATCCATATCGTTTAGAGGCTATAGAGACATTATATGCTGATTTATATACAGCAGGTCTTCGACTCAATACTAGGCCGCCTGATGTAAAAATACACAAAACAGATAAAGGTGGCATTAATATTTCAGCAACGGTATCTTTAGAAGTGGATGAAGAGTCACTCAAAGACGTGTGTAGAGAGTATGGATTAACCAACGCAGATATTACAATACGCGAACATATTTCGATTGATGAGTTTGTCGACGCCCTGGCCGATAATAGAGTCTATATGCCATGTATTCTTACTGTCAATAAAATTGATGAAATCAACCAGTCATATCTTGAAACACTGCAACAGCAATATCCGTCAGCGATATTTCTATCCGCACAAACAGGCACACATATCGAGCAATTGAAATCAACGATTTGGAGCTATTCTGGCCTCATTACTGCGTATATGAAAAAAATAGGCGAAGAGCCTGACTACGATGAACCTTTGGTAGTAAAACAAGGAGTGACGATTGAGGGGGCGTGCAGCCAAATCCACAAAGATTTTGTAAAACGATTCAAATATGCTCGCATTTGGGGGCCTTCAGCAGCATTTCCAGAACAGACTGTAGGCAAAGATCATACGCTACAAGACGGTGATGTGGTAGAATTGCACTTCTATAGATAATATGGTACAGCACTATAGAACAAAAAAGTGATCGATGGCGAGGACTGAAAGTAATGTACCAACAAATTCCAGGGAATGTGAAACAGTGTAGTCCGTATGCAAGTTTGGATTCAGCTGGCGGAAAGGGAAAAGATTGGCTCATAGTAAAAGACGGTATATTTGTCGATGAACCAAAAACATATAGACTCCATACCTTTACAGAACAGCGGGATGCAGAATCATTACCGACATATTTTCCGGGAACAATATGTGGCACAATACACGATGCAACTACACAAAACTCCTTGCAAACACTGGCGCTCACTTACGGTATTTTGTGGATGCTCCGCGGAGCTGATTGGGAAGCATATCAGGAAAAATATCCTCAATTATTGGAATTAGTAAAGGAGGTAAACACCCACTCACAACGATTCCATACAGCATTAAATGGAGCGCAATATACTGCTTCTCCAAAAACACATACTGGCCCTTCCCATCTCATTGGCGATTTCATCTACGCAGCATATACACTCCAGGGTGAAGATCGGTTACCAACTGATGAGCAACGACTTCGATGTGTGTTGCCCCTGTCTGCAGAAACTATCAAAAGCACACTTAGTATTTTGTATAAAGAAGCGCCTATGACCCAGTATAAAAACGGAGAAGAACGTATTATTCAAATCACTGATGCGTCTGCACTAAAAGATGTGTGTAGCGGCTCTCTTACCGAACAAGCTGAGGCCCTCGCCGGACCTGCAGCACACATGCATGAATGGATAAAAGAAATAGAAATTATATAACACGCATTGTTTATGTGTTTGCCGCTATCTGTAATATAGCATTATGCCACACAGGTTGATCTTTCCCAACTGTTTTCTGAGTACGAGCATCCACAGCAGTTATAAAGTTATCTCCAATATCACTATGAACCGCATACGCCACATCGACAGGTGTAGAACCACGAGGAAGCAGCAATGCATCAGGCAAAACAGCGCCACTGCTATCAGTACAGTGTGAAGCATCTTCTACTGGATACACCACTATTAAGTCAAGCACATCAAATACTGTGGAATTAATTGCTTGCTGAACCCCTGTGCCATTGTATTGACTCATAAATTCTTGTATTGTGTCCAGTGCGCTTAACTGTTTTGCACTCGCCTCATTCACTGTATTAAATGAAGACTGTCCGGGCACATAGTCAACAAGTTCCTTTTCGACTGCGTTAAGCAACGCCCGTTCCATCTCCGCGCTCATCGGAATACAATAACTGTCGGGACACTGGAATTGCAAAGATTCCAGTCTATCTTCAGCACCAGCAGCATCCATTTTATTACACGCGTACAAAATTGGTTTAGCAATGGTCCGTAACTCTTGTGCAAATTGCTGTACATCAAAATGACTCCATTCGCCAACAGCAGATGGCAGTTGTGTCTGTTGAAAAGCCTGTTGTATTTGTTCTTTCTGTACTCCAAGACCCGATAATTTATCAGCAAGAAACGCAGCAGGTTGTATATGCTGCTTCTGCATTTTTCGACTATCAGAATCCCAATTGTGGGTCAACACAGAAGCGAACCACGAATTGATTTCTCGTTCAATCTGCTGCACTTCTTGTATTGGCGAATAATCTTCCTGAGCAGGTTCACCTCTTACATTAGTCTGTCCTGACACATCAATAACATGAATCAAACACTGAGCTTCAGCAACATGGCTTAAAAATTGATTGCCCATACCTTTCCCCTCAGCTGCACCAGGCACAAGACCAGCCACATCCAAAATGTTCACAGGGATATGTCGTATGCCTTTCTGACAGTGAGAGTGTTTGCTGCATGAGATAGATAAATCCTGACAGACACAAGGAATGCGGACATAACATACCCCGAGATTGGGATTTACTGTTGTAAACGGATACTGTGCGATATCGGCAGACGTACGCGTTACTGCGGAGAAAAAGGTGGATTTCCCGGCATTTGGTTTGCCTACCACGCCAATTTTCATACCGTTAAAGTGCCACGTATTTATTTATCTCTTCGGGTGACAAATATTGGTATGAAAACCCCCCTCTGTTCTGCCTGCCTCAACTCTGAATTCCTCTGCAATGGCTGCAATACAAAAATAGAAAATGGGGAGCTGACAAAAAAAGCAGTTGAGATTATTCGTTACATGCACGAATTGAGTGAACAATTCGCAGCTTTGCGAGATGTGACAGTTAAAGATATTTTATCATATCCCGAAGCTACTATACTCATTGTAAGACCTGAAGATGTGGCCCGGGTTATCGGGAAAAAAGGTAGAACCATAAGTCAGATTGCTAGCTATGCCCAGAAACCAGTGAAAGTCGTCTCAAATACATCTATACAGGACACAGCCCAATCATTAGTACATCCAGCTGAAGTAAAACGAGTAAGCACGGTATTTTTTCCTGAATCAACTAAAAAGCGCATCACTATTACAGCTGCTGATGCTGATAAAATACAGTTACCGTTACGTATTGTGAATAAAGTAATCGCTGACATCTATGCAGAGGATGTAGAGATAACATATCAATAACGTCACTTCTTTAAATCCCCAGGGCGGACACAATGGTATGGCGGAGCGGACAAAAGTTGCTGTTAATGACCTCTATAAGATTTTTGGGTATCAACCAAAGAAAGCCTACCAATTAGCAGCTGAAGAATTCTCAAAAGCTGAGATAAAACAACACACAGGCAGTGTTGTTGCACTGCGCAATATATCATTTAATGTTAATGAGGGCGAAATTTTTGTTATCATGGGTTTATCAGGCAGCGGCAAAAGTACACTATTACGATGCATCAATCGACTCAAGTCTGCTACATATGGCTCTATAGAAGTGAATCAAAAAGATATCATGACATTAACTTCACAAGAGTTGATAGAACTACGGAGAAATGTATTTGGCATGGTATTCCAGCACTTTGGCCTCTTACCTCATCGCACTGTCTTAGACAACGTACGTTTTGGCCTCGAAATCAACAAAGTGCAGGGAGAAGAAGCCAATAACAGAGCACAAAAGGCACTAGAACGGGTCGGATTAAGTGGTTGGGAAGGTAGCAAGGTGGATGAACTCAGTGGTGGCATGCAACAACGTGTGGGTCTGGCAAGAGCGTTGGCGATAGATCCAGAAATTCTTCTCATGGACGAACCGTTCTCAGCATTAGATCCGTTGATTCGAACACAAATGCAAGATGAACTACTACGGCTACATCAGGAAATGCAAAAAACGATTCTATTTGTTACCCATGACCTGAATGAAGCTGTGCGTATTGGTGATCGTATAGGAATTCTTGATAGTGAAGGTACGATGGTACAGGTAGACACGCCGGAACAGATTTTGCTCAATCCAGCGAATTCATACGTGGAAAGCTTTATTGGTGATGTAGACAAACCAGCCGTGATCCGTATAGAAAGTATTATGAAACACCCTTCGTGTACCATAGAACAATCAGCCACAGCTTCCCAAGCACATTCTGCTATGCAACAGAATAACACCCATTTCTGTTTCATAACGGACAACGGTAAATTACAAGGAATCGTGCGATTTGAAGATATAGCGAACCTTGATGTTCGCATTACGGATTATATGCATAAAGTAACCTCTGTTGATCCACTAACTACCATTAAAGAGTGCGTGCCATTTATAATTAAACACCATCACCCTATGCCTGTCACCAATAGAGAAAAAGAATTGGTTGGTGAAGTACAGCAGGACCAGGTACTGCAATTATTAGAAGAAAAAGGTGTGGCAGCAAATGCTGAATAAACATATGCCTTCATGGCTGGCACAGAAACATCTTATAGCGATTAGTATATTTATTGTAGCTATTGGCGTTACCAGCATCGCTGGACCTGTATTGCCAAAACTGCCTTCAATCGATGTGGCTAGTACTGCTGAAGCAGTGGTCGATTGGTCTGATGACAATCTCGGCCATGTCTTTACAACTATCAAAGCCATTGTGGAAGGCGTATTTACGCCGATCCAGGTGGTTTTGCGGAATACGCCGCCATTAGTAGGCGTAGCTTTCTTGGCGCTAGCCGGCTATATAAAACGGAATTGGCCACTGGCACTGTTCGGCTCGCTCGGATTAACGTTCATTACTATGATGGGCTATTGGAATGAGACAATGACAACTTTGGCAGTAGTTGCAGCTGCTGTCTTTTTCTCGTTGGTGATAGGGGTGCCCTTGGGCATTCTAAAGGCACATTCCCGTATCATGACGATTATACTTGACCCCATTTTGGATATTATGCAGACAACTCCGTTGTTTGTCTATCTCATTCCGGTTGTCATGTTTTTTGACATTGGAAATGCAGCTGGTATCGTGGCAACCTTTGTATTCGCCACACCTCCTGTCATTCGGTTGACAAGCTTAGGCATCACCCAGATCTCTGAAGAGACGGTCGAAGCCGGTCAAGCCTTCGGCACCTCCTTTTGGCAATTTCTGTTTAAAATTGAGTTGCCCTTGGCCATGCCTTCTATCATCGTCGGGATTAAC
>JAHENU010000064.1 GCA_018609855.1 Candidatus Nanohaloarchaea archaeon
ATTGTCTGGTGCTGTCACTCTGTTGCGTAATATATCCTGTACATAGCCAGTTTCCCCTTTCCAGCTGCTGTCTGGCTGACTGAGGACCGGAATGTAGGTAAAATACGCATAGGTTGCTTGTAGCTGTTCAAAATGCTCACGATAGATCAGCTCATTTTCATTCGTCACACCGTGGATCAGGGTGACTGGCTGAGACATGTTTTTGTGAAAGGCATCGTCTATAACTGCTCTGATGGTTGACACGCCAGTACCGGTTGCTATACAGAGCATCGGCTGCTCTGTAGACTGGAGGGTGAAATCACCAAACGGTCCCAGGAATTGCAATGATTGGCCAACTGTCAATTGATCTGCAATCGTTGTGAAGTGCCCGGCTGGAACAATTTTGACGCATAGCTCATAGGTTGTGTGTGAGAGAGGTATTGGTGAATACTGTCGTACAAGCGTGGTGTCTCCATAAGGGTAGAGGATGGTAATGAACTGTCCCGGCGTCATGTCTAGAGTTGCATCGGTTTGGAGAGTGAACACCTTTACTGTAGGCGTTGCCTGCGCTATGTCGGTAATCGTGGCCGTATATCGATGCATTGTTCTATGCTCCATCAGCTGATTTTATAGAAAGGGCTGTGGGAAACAGTGACAGAGTAAAAGGTATTTAAGCTTTTTGCTCACACTACATATACATAACAGTAGACAGTATTCTTCGTGTACGTTGCTGTTCCGCTATAAGGTATGGTATTGTGGTAGCACATCGTGAAGTGACAGGAAAACAAGACGCGTGGTACGCGTATCATTTTGGGGAAGAAACACTTCGTCAGTCGCATTTTGACCCCGATATGCTGTATGGTGAGAGTTTCGAAAATTGCTATGCCATGATGGCTGATCTATGTAGCTTTACTAACTTTTTACAGGCCACACAACGTATTTTAGCGCTGAATTCGTTGCTCACCTCGCTGTACACGGACGCTCGTCGTATTATTCACCAACATGAAGGCATGTTGTATTTAGTGGCTGGTGATGGTGTGCTGGCAATCTGGGGGCTACACAAACAACAGCCGTCTATCGGCAATGTTATCGCTTGTGCACAAGAACTTCTAACATTAAGTGTGTCTTATGCTGAGCAATGGCAATCCATGATTGACCATTATATCCAGCCGAAAGGTATGCGTATCGGCATTGCAAAAGGAGAGATAGCCGTTATGCAGCGTGACCATGAATACACGGGACTTTCCTGTATCGGCAGTGTTATTAATTTAGCCACCCGGCTTCAAACAGCTGCTGCGCCAAATACCATTGTGTGTTCAAATACTGTGAAACGCGATATTGTAGAAGACGAGTTGTCGTTAAATATTCAGCCATATGTGAATGCTAGTGGCGAGGGGTTTGTCGACACGAAAAACTATGGACGTATTCAAGCCTGGTGTATTGATAGTGATTGTTAAAACAGTCATTTAAACTTTATAGCAACACTTATTTAATTCCTCGGTTTGGCACATTATTAAAACACTATAGCAACTAATGTGATAAAAATGACAGACATACGTTCAAACTTGCAGTTTGCCGGACCTTTGAATCGCATCCTGATGGGATTAGTCTTCCTAGCAGGTGGACTTGTAAAACTATTTGTGATGCAGCCTGCAGGACTGACTAAGATGCTTGGGAGCATCGGTATGCCTTTGCCTGCAGTGGCAGCATGGGTGTTAATCATTGCTGAAATCGTCTCAGGATCCTTAATCATCGCCAATCGCTACTTGGAATACGCTATCTGGCCACCAGTCGTTATTCTATTAGTGGCGGCGTTCACGTTCTACCCCACCAAGTTCGCTGATAAACTGCCGCTCATGCTGACGCAGATTGGTATTCATCTGGTCCTTACTGCAAATGCGCTGGCAATTGGTGCAGGCTTACTCGAAAAACGTGAGTAAGCCCCCTCTTTTTTATTTTTATACGTCTTATTTGAAGAAATGAGATCGACAGATATTGATCCTCATGCCTACCGAACGCCAGAGCATCCAGTTGCTGATTTAATAATTGAACGATGGTCTCCTCGTGCTATGTCCGGTGAATCTTTGGCAGAAGAAGAGCTTATGGCGTTGTTCGAAGCTGCCCGTTGGGCACCCTCCTCGTTTAATGATCAACACTGGCGTTTTTTGTATGCGACCTGTAATTCGCCATACTGGAATCTGTTTTTCGATTTACTGGCACAACCGAATCAGTTGTGGGCTGACAAGGCATCCGCATTAGTGCTTATTGTGTCACGGACGCGGTATGAAAAGAACGACAAACCCACTAAAACACATTCATTCTCAACAGGTGCTGCCTGGCAGAATTTGGCGCTCGAAGGTTCCCGTCGTGGCTTAGTTGTACATGGTATGGAAGGTTTTGATTATAAGCAAGCCCGCGAACAATTGAATGTTCCTGACGTATTTGCCATAGAGGCAATGGTAGCTATAGGAAAGCCTGGTCAGGTTGAAGCATTGCCCGCATCTTTTCAAGACGGGGAACAGCCGTCTGATCGGAAACCGCTGTCAGAATTAGTGTGTGAGGGTCCGTTTCCAGAACAATAGAATTATAAACCTTATGAAAGAGGCGGATGCATGAGTATGAATGATTCTTTTGCAACTATTTGGGAAACTTTGCAACAATGTAACCGTGTGGCCATAACATTACATTATACGCCTGATGGTGATAGTCTTGGCGCCTGTACCGCTATGAAACATATATTGGAGCAGGAAGGTTGCAGGGTCACGCTCGTAAGTGGTGATACGCTCGGCGGTGATCTAGCACAATTACCGGCTGCAGCTGATGTCGATTTTGCATATGATTTTAGTGACTTACACTTGGCAGAATATGATGCTATAGTGGCGCTGGATAGTGGCAACATTCCGTTATTGTCTGCCAAGCAGAAAGATGCATTTGTATTACCAGAAGACGTGATGGTAGTAAATATAGACCATCATGAAAGCAATCCATTCTACGGCACGTACAATTACATAGACGCTTCACAGTCATCAACCTGTGACATTCTGGTTGCGTGTTTCCAGCAACTAGAACTGCCGATTTCACATGCCATAGCTGAGCGGCTGTTCTTAGGGATTGTGACAGACACCGGGCTTTTTAAGTGGGGTTGTGATTTGGCCGCTTCCCTGTCCCATGCGGGGACACTGATGCACTTGTATCCACAGGACATACAACAGCATGTCATTCACCCTCTGTTTTTACAAACGCCATTGCAACGAAAACGGTTCCAGCAGATTGTCCTCCGGAATTTACAAACGCATGAAGCGACGAACACTGTATACAGCGTAATCACACAACAAGAGTGGGAAGCGTGTGGGTTGAATGAGTCTGAAGCCCGGGGCGCAGTACATGAAATTGCTGATATTGCGGAATACGATATTGCCTTCACCTTACTCGAAGTGTCGGATGGCATAAAAGGCTCATTGCGCTGCCAATCTAAAACATATGATGTTTCTCAGATTGCCGAACAGCTGAACGGTGGTGGTCATGTGGCAGCTGCCGGATTCCGCTTGCAGTCAATGCAGATGGAAACAGCTATTCAACAAGTGCTTGATGCTATAGAGGCAGTGATACAGCATTAGACTAAGCGTAATCCAAGCATTATAGCTATGCCTGCCAGGAGCATGAACATTTGCAGCACTGATTGTGCCGTCCTTCTTTGCTCTTTTAATTCCGGCACGAGATCGCTACCGGCAATATAAATGAAATTTCCTGCTGCAAATGGGAGTAAGACATCAATTAACTCAGTAGGGTTTATTTGAAAAACAAATGGAATGGCTGCACCAACAAATGCTGTCAACGCGATGAAAAAATTGGCCACTATGGCTGTCTTTTTTGTAAAACCACTATGCAACAATACGCCAAAATCACCAATTTCTTGCGGTATTTCATGAGTAATAACGGCTACTGCAGTGGCTATACCGACAGGTATTGCAGTTAAGAAGCTCACCGCTATGATAAGTCCATCTAATGCGTTATGAATTGCATCTCCAATAAGATTCATGTAAGCTATAGCGTGAGGATGGCTGTGTGACTCATTTTCACACTGTGTGTGACAGTGGTGCCAATGAATAAAAGTCTCTATCGCAAATGCAATCACAATTCCACCAAGTACGAACAGAGATAGCTGTATTGAAAAAGTGGTGTTTGCTACCGCTTTTGGTAACAGATGCAAAAAAGCGCTACCAAACAAGCCTCCAACTGCAAAACTAACGAGATAGTGTAATCGCCGTTGTAATTGTTGTTCACGAATGCCTAGAGTTACTATGCCAATAAGCGAGAGGGCGCTGATAATTGTTATGCTTATAAATGTCGCTAAAGCGGGGTTTACCATTTTAAATCTCTTCGAATACAGTGTCAAAGCCTTTTGGATTTTTTTGAAACAGGCCGTCGTTTTCCACTATACCATAATTGTTGCCAGCGGATTTCATATAATATATTATTTACAGATGTCGATAAAATTGGGGCAGTGTCATGTTGTGTGACGAACTTTCGTGAGAGGGCATAGTAAAAGAGTCCTAGGATGGTAGCTAAAAGAAGTAGTATTATAAGGAAGTGTATTGTTGCAACCATATGACATCATTCCATTAAATAAAAAAATGTGGGGCCTAACGTGTATGTAATGCGGGTTTAGTAAACTGCCGCTGCACTTCTTTCCAATTCACCACGTTCCACCACGCTGCAACATAGCTGGCCTTGTCGTTCTGATGCTTCAAGTAGAAAGCATGTTCCCACATATCAATTCCTAGGAGCGGTTTGTAGCCATACATGAAAGGACTGTCCTGATTTGGTGTCGAAATGACAAGAAGATTGTCTGCTGCATCTAAAACAAGCCAGGCCCAACCTGAGCCGAAATGTGTTAACGCCGTATCTGTAAATGTTTCTTTGAAGTCCTGAAAACTACCGTATTGATCTTGTATTGCTTGCGCTAGATCGCCTGTTGGCTCACCACCACCATCGGGAGACATAATCTGCCAGAAGAGGCTGTGGTTGGCATGACCACCACCATTGTTCCTTATAGATGTTTTAATTGTCTCAGGTGCCCTGTGTATGTATCGGAGCAAATACTCGATTGTGTATTGCTGAAAGTCACTATGATTTTCTAATGCTTTGTTCAATTTAGTCACATAGCCGTTATGATGCTTTGTGTGATGAATGCGCATCGTCTGTTCGTCGATATGCGGTTCTAAAGCATCATAGGCATACGGAAGTTCAGGAAGTGTATATGTCATGTGTATCACCTATGGTTCTATCTCATACCACCTTTTTATGCATTGGGATAGTGTATACCAATAATTAAAATACAGCATATATCTTCGTTAGTGCAGTAAGAGGCAGTGAAGGCTCACACCTTTCACAAATGGACGTTATCGGAAGGAGCAAACATATATGAATCCTTTGTCATCATTTCTTATCGATGCACAAATATTTCCCGTTAGTTATTGTGACCATAGCTGAAGCGACAATTGGCATTTTCGTGAAATTAACAGGAGACGCCGTGCCGATTTTCACCTTGCACTTCTATCGCGTTCTCTTTGCTTTTCTCCTCATTACTGCTGTCATGCCGTTCCTTGATTCACGTTTCTACCGGATTTCGCGAAAAGAAATTGTTCCTGCGGCCATTATTGGGCTGTTAATCGCATTGCAGATAAGTTTCTTCAATACCGCTATGAAACTTGGTCCTGTTGCTAACGCCGTTGTGTTTTGGAGCGCATATCCATTCTTTGTCTTTATTTTTTCATCATTGTTTTTAAATGAAAAGCCTAGAACAACACACTTCTTTATATTCTTATTAGCCATTGCTGGCATTGTCATTGCCAAGCCGCTGTCCTCTGGCAATATGCTTGGGAATTTTATCGCTATGGCTACTAGTCTCATTTTTGCCTCATTAATCACATACATGCGATTTGAAGACCGCACAGAAACAACCGGCATTTTATTCTGGTTCTTTCTATTTACTGTTATTTTCCTGCTCCCTTTGCCATTTATATTCGGATTTGGTTCACCTGCCGCACTTGGCGCATATTCTTTTGGCACACTTATTCCTGGAACAGTGCACTTGCCAAAATTACTATGGATTCTTGCTCTCGGCATGTTTTCCACAGGCACTGCGTATTTGTTCATTACGTTTGCCTTGCAACGCATTAATGCCAATCTCTATTCATTAGTTGACATCATCGTCTCACCGTTATTGGCGGCAATATTTGCTTTTTTGTTTTTAGGTGAAATACCTTCTACTAGTTTAATGATTGGTGGAGCTATATTACTCATCTCAGGCTTTTGGTTGACTGCAGAGATGTCAGAGCAAATGGTAACGCCCTCTTGTTTCTTAGCCGAATACTTCAATCGTGTTAAGAGCAAAATTACAGAAGAAGATAATAGAAAGCATGTTGATTAGGTACGGTCATGAATTGGAGAGACAATATGGCCATTTGTTGCTAATAAATCACATTCTTGTTGATGGTAGAGCGTGTTCCACGATAGTTCTTGTTGTTCAAAATTCATTATGGAGCCATTGGCTTCATGCACAAACAAAACACCAGCGGCGATATCCCAGATGGAAATTTTTGGCGCAAAATAGCCGTCGGCACGACCACAGCCCACCCATGCCAACTCTAATGCAGCAGAGCCAAGCTTACGTACATCTTTGCCA
>JAHENU010000065.1 GCA_018609855.1 Candidatus Nanohaloarchaea archaeon
CTACCGTCACGCATACAATACAGGAAATCCTTTTCGGAGACTACACGGGCTCCTGTCTCTCTTGCTGCGTCTTTTGCCTCCACCTCAATTTCAAATCCAAGGAACAGCTTATCGTCAGTTTTCTTCTCAAGGTCCCCGGTGTAGTATGTAAAATTGTGTGGAGTGAAGTTGTAGTTGAAGATTACGCGATCAGCGCAATTACATTCAATACGATCTTCGGGATTTCTCCATTCACCACACGTAGTGCACTGCTCCCAAGAGTCATCAAGGCACTCTTCACAGATGATACCGATATTAGGGTGACGACGGAAGTTATGCTCGTCTGTGTGCCGGAAGAAACCACAGTCTCCACACTCAAAGAAATCCTCATCCAAGCAGGAGCGGCAAACAACTCGCACACCGTTTTCGGTATGAACCTCCGTTGCGTCACAACGCTCTACCGGGAGGTGTTCCGTGCAGTTAGAGCACTCAAACGTTTCCACCTCATCTGTACGAACGCAATCACGGCAGGGGCACGCCATTCCCATGCAAACTCCGTTGGCCCACGGAAGATCCTCTGGTACAATGTAGAAGTCATTGCATCCGTTACAGTATGCAATAGCGCCCTCGAAATAGCAGTCATTACAGACTGTACCACCGTTTGAGATGCGCTCGCTTGGAGTGTTTGATCCGCAAATATCACAATCTCCCTCAACCCCTGTTTCAAAGTCTATGTCATAATCGTCAGGATCGAAGTTGTCGCCAACATCCAAATCAAAAATGTCACGAAACCTCGAGCAATCGTCACAACCGCACGAAGGGGTGAAGTTGATGTAGTAGTTACTCGCCCAATCAATGTCCTCGTCGGGAATATTGTTCGGCATTGTGTATATCCTTTCGTGTTGTTAGTCTACGCGCTCGATGCCAGAGTCAGTTGCCTTCCAGGTCGCAAGAGTTTCTTCACCATCCTTGAATACTCCTAGCGCACTAAAATCTTCTTCTGCTTCGGCAACTCGTTCAGCATAGTCTACAACTTCTTCGTCCTCCCAATTTTCTAGGCGAAGGGCGTCGTCTGTACGATCTCCTGTGTGTTCGATATAGATGAAGTACACAGGAATCTCTGGGTGGTCACGTACAGACATATCCTGCAACATCTGCTCTGCTTCATCTTCCATATTTTGTAACATTGTCCTTTCTCGTGTTAACGATTAAAACTGATTAATACTTGGAATACTCTTTTGCGAAGAAGCTGCTATTGCGTGTGGGTTTGTGTCGCCAATTGGCTGTCCACAGTATTCACATTCAATAATCTTACTGCCGTCGTCAATTAGAACGTGACAGTCATCGTCGTCTGCATCTTCGGGGAGGCACCCATAGCAGACGGGACGTGACTTGTAAAAGCAACCGTGCGGGTTGATTTCATATTCCTCCCAATATGGATCATTCTCTAATGTGTCCGTGTGTCGGACAAACTCTCCATCTTCATAGACGACAATAGAATCATCGTCAGTATCATCTGCTTCGTCCATTTCATCTGCCCATTGAGCTAGGGATCTTTGTTCAGAAGAGCCCCCATCTGCTTTTCCCGATGTGCTGTCAGAAGTGTTGCGAGGCATAAATCCAGTATTAGACCACCACGTTCCGTTAGCCCAAACGCCAGATTCTTCGTTAAGGATCTGGTAACGACCCAGGTCGTCCATAAAGACAACTCTGTTGTGACCAATAGCGTACTCCAGGAGGTTTATCGTACCTTCATCCCAAAGCCAATCCCCCTGTAGGTGGGCGAGTACCTGGTCACGAAAGGCCCTTGTGTCACTCTTGTTTTCTAGACAGTATACATTGGAGAATGTCCCGTTATGTGCAAAGACAACGTTTTCGTCAGCGTAAAATGGATGACAATTCTTTAGGTCAACCATACCTACAGTTTGTAGGCGAAAGTGGAGCAACACGTCCCTGTTATTTTCTTGTGTCCACTTATATCGCCTAATAAGCCCCTCTAGGTTGTTAAGTGTCTTGTACACCTTGAGTCCATCCGACTCTGTATAGGCTATACCCATACCATCCTTATTGATAGCATTACAGCGCCGAAGGGTATCTTCATCAATAGAGGGCGCACGAGAAGGATTAAGACCAATGATACACACAATTACTCCTTTTTCTTAACCTTTTTGTGTTCAATAAAGAAGTCAGTTGATTCCCAAAGGTCTATATGTATATTACAAAGAAAAGCTACTCTTATTCGCCCTTCTTCGTCATCAGTATTATCATAAAACGTATATTTCCAAATAGGTGAATTATCACATACCGGATAATTACATTCTGTTGTTGACATTGTTATTATTGATTATCTACGAAGTGGTCTACGTATTCGATTCTCGTGTCATCATTTCTTGCAAATAAGTGTAGGTGGTCAATGCATACTGCAGCGCCCCAATACTTGTCTACTGAAACTGTAGTCACCCCTACATCAGCAATAGCAGGTTTACCACAGATACTTGGCGCTCCTATATTACACTTTGGATAGGTCACGCTTGTACCCTCCTGTGTTTAACAATTTCTAGATGGTCCGCATCTATAAACTCCAAGAAATGTTGCTTACAAAGTACAGGTTCGAAAAAATATGGATCATCGCCCGGTATCATAGCGGTGTTGTTTACTTTTGCTAACGTATGAGCATCATTCGTACACATCGCTCTGTAACACCCACTTTTAGGGTCTATTGCTTTTACGTTTAGCATATTAGTACACCTTTACGCCTATTTCTTCACCATCTTGTTTGTGGAACTCCCCCTCCATTGAAGACTGAACATCTTTAATAATTCTCTTGATCTTTTGGCCAGACATACCAGTTGGGGAGGTAACGCTATACCTTTTTTGCCAAAGATTGCGTGCAGTCTTGTCCTGACACAGCACCTCCGTAATGTTGCGTTCGTTAGCAATCGTAATGCCACGGTTCTTGAGACACGTAGCAATACGAATAATTGCCGCTTGTCTGTTAGTCACTATGGATCTCCTTGTGAAGAGTTGTGATAAGATAGTCTTCTGAAAAAGAGTTAATTTTGTCTACAATAGAATCACCACGATGGTTACGTTTAACTGCACGAATACCTTCCTCAATACATATCGAGCATCTACAATGTTCTATTGACCATTCCATTGCTGGATGATCTACAATAGCATCTATTAAAGTTTGTGGTATGTGTTCTCTCATTAGATTATACCTTCCCTCCGCAGGATATTAGCAACGTCGCTGGAACTATCACATTTTTCGCAGTTTTCAGTATGTGTATCGAAATCCTTTGCACCAATTTGTGATCGAGCGTCCAGCCAACAATATACACATACCCCTACATGACCATAGGAAGGATGAACGGCGCTAAATGTAGGATAAAGTGAAGGAGGGCCACCACAAAGACCGCAATTAGGTTGTGACGGGTTTTCGTATGTTTCAAGATATCCGCTATACATATCTTCGTACCTTCTCATTTGTTATCTCCTGTGTGCAGGTGAGGTACGAGAAGTTGCCGGATACGCTTCAATAAGTGTTGTAACATAAGGAGCCTCCACTACACATACATCACCCCTACAAAACATTTCATTTCTCTCCATAATCTGTAGCGGGCTAATTTTTTTAGGGTTATATCCATCTGCCTGTAAAATGAAATCTTGAGCTTTTTGTGCTGTATCTCGACACGAAGCGCATAGAAACGGTGCGTTATCCATTGTACGGCTCTCCAGTAGGGTGGAAGTGGTCGAGGACTTCGGAGCTCTTGTAACTCCAACCGTCCAAAAAGGTTTCTGTGATGTTGTCACGGCTAATTTTATTGTTCGCTACAGCCGTGAAGCACTGATTTGCATGATGATTGAAGTCTCTCCAACTATTGATAATGTTGTTGGCCTGTTGCAGAGTTTCATACCCCTTCTTTAGCATACAATACTCAAGGCGGGCCAGGTTATTGTGGACATATAGGATGTGATTCCCTTCTGGGGCATTTTGAAGACCTCTTCTGTCCACCTTCTCCTTAAGATCCCGTACAGCCCAATCCCAAATCTGAGCCGCAAGAGCCTTGTCAGCGTTATTAATAGCATCAATTACATCGCCCCTATCAATGTGGTCGGCCACATCTTCAAGGTCGTTGTAAAAGAAATGCATTACGTCACGCGCAAGAGCCATTACAGCCCAAGCCCATACGGGATCGTACATAGGCCACGGACCTACGGTGCGATACTCGTATCCGTGCGGCTGTTCACGGTATTCTCCAGCCTTACCGTATCCAAGAGTATTGCGCCTCTTGCGAATCTGACTGCGAGGTGCAGTTTCAAGGAGAAGTGACGGGATTCCGACAAAAATATCTAGCTTTTCGGTAAGGTTTAGCCTGCCAGAGTCGGTGTGCACCAGCTTGCCAACTGTATGTCGCGTGGAACCCTCCCATCTATTGTCAATAGCCTCTGGGGGCTCACCTCCAATGTGGACGTGAAACCCGATGCTGCGAGTGTTTACCTCCGAAGGAGACACATCGGGCCGATTAACCCTTGGACCATCCTTGCCAAATACAATTGACGGATCAC
>JAHENU010000066.1 GCA_018609855.1 Candidatus Nanohaloarchaea archaeon
AGGCCGTTAATCACCGATGGCGAGGCGATAGACGCACCACTAACCGATGAAGCACTTCCCTGTGCTTTTTGCTGCTCCCTGTCTGTCGCAGCTGCAGCTGATTGGTCTTTGTCTGTCGCTTGCGTCGCATTCTGCTGCCCCGTCTCAGTCACATTCTCCGTTTCTCCAGTAGTCGCCGTGTCTTCGGTAGCATTGGAGTCTGACGCATCACGTGATGTAGTATCAGTCCCGGTCGCATTTTTAGATATGGTATCTGTTACGGTATCGTTAGTCACAGTGTCTTCTGTTGTGTTCTCTGTCACTGTATCAGTCCCTGTATCCGTCTCCACCTCACACGACCGCTCGGTCACCGGCTTCTGTGCAGCAGTCCCGCACTGATTCTCATCAATACACGTCCGCTGTTGCGTCCCATCAGTACACTGGCCCCACTCACCACACTGCCAGTCAGGGAGACAGCCAATGGTTAGCAGTGAATCACCACCGATGGCAATAGTGTTGTCATTCAAATTACTCACGCCATTAAACGCCACGCGTGTCGCCGTGTCCGGCACGGTAATGGTGTATGATAAGGTTGTATCTTCCACTGCCAAATATGACGGAATGCCATCCACAAACAACCACTTAATCACATTCTTCTCACTATCATACGTGCCATCCCCACTCTCCGTCACCTGCGCCTGCTCTGGTGGCTGTTCTGATACAATAAAACTCTGTGGTGCATTGTCTTCTTGCACATCTACAGTAAGATCGACTGTCACCTCCTCGCCTGGCGACACCTGGTCGGGTAACGATCGAGTGACCGTCACGTGCTCACTGGCCCCCGCTGGCTGCACTGCCAGCGCCAGCAACAGCAAAAGAAATATAGCTCGTGCGCCTTTCCGCCGCAATGCTGGACTACTAGCTTTACGGAACACACGCTGTTGCCGATAATACGTCACAAAGCCGGCAGCCAATAAATAGGCAATAATTAGTGGATACGTAGCTCTATTACTGCTTAACGCCCCACTAATAGCACCAATCGCATTACCGGAAATAGTGTTTTGCAGTGAATTCACATCATTCTGAATCGCATTCAATTCCTTGGCCGCATTTTCTGTATCATTCGACGCATTCTGGAATCGTTCAAATTTCTCCACCAAATCATCCGTTGATGGCTCATCTTCTTGAGAATCTGTACCAGCCGTTTCATTATCTGTTGTCTCTGTCTCATCACCATCGGTGTCAGCATTATTATCTGTACTGCTATCGTCGCTTTCACTAACACTTCCGCCGCTACTGCCACCGCCAGAGCTACCACCGCTACCAGAGCCACCGCCGCCATCGGATCCGCCTGATCCACCGGAAGAATCAGACGAATCGCTTTGGCTGGTGCTCACAGAAAAGGTCGTATTCGCCGATGCCTGACTATGAGCAGTCAACACTTCATAAATACCAGTCGCGCTGTCTGCAGGCAGGGAAAAGGCAAATGAATAGCTGCCATTCGGATCAGTGGTGGTCTGATCAATATAGAACACGGAGCCATCAGGCCGATTTACCTGCAATCCGATCTCCTCACCGCCAGTGCCACTATCACCAAGAGTTAAGTGCCCAGTCACAATCACAGTATCGCCAGGTGCATATGTATCAAAATCAGTATCGACTGTCATCGCATAGTCAGCACTGAGTACTGGCCCGACGAATACAACACTCCATACAGCGAGCAGGATTAGTTTTATCCCTATAGCATAAAAACGCATGATTTACCACTATACAATATATACACGACAGATTTTTAAACCTTCTTCAGTGGCCACCACAGAGCAATCACACTTTCTCTTCAGTGAGGGTATCAGGAAGAAGTGACTCGCAGCATCTCTAACTGACTTATGCCCTCTGCCGACACAAACACCCGATAGTGGCCTGCCGGCGCGTCAGCTGGCAAAGAGAATGCTGTGGTAAACCGCCCCTGCGCATCCGTGACAATTTGATCGATAAACACCAAGGCCTGCTGTGGATCATTCACCTGCACGGCCACCTGTGTATCAACTGCCTGATTTCCTCTCGTTACAGAGCCATTGACGGTCACTGTTGCATTCGGTGCATATTGTTCTTTATCCACTGTAAATGATAGATCTATTGGCGATTGGATTATACGGAAGTGCTGTGTGTGTTGATCACCACCAGCAATACTGGCAGACACGGTGTAATTCCCGGCAACCAGTCCTTCAGTACCAATAGCGCCAGAAAATCTGCCGTGCTTGTCAGTCCGCACCTGATCCACCTGAATAACACTGCCCTGTGACTGCACCTGTAGACCTACCAGCCGATCAGCCTGCGGCAGCAGCTGGTGCACCACGCGGCCAGAATACGACAGGCTCTCGCCTTGTCCAACGACAGTACTATTCATATACAATTCGACATATCCCGGTGAGAAGGTTTGGGAGAGGCCGATCCCCGCTACCGCCACGACCAATGCGCTCAGTAACAACCATTTCCGCGTTAGCAGTTTTTCTCCCATTCCCCTCACACGACTAAAAAATATAAGAACAGGCTTAGTTTACAGCCAGTGGCATACTCTGCTTCTCGGCCAGTGGCTGCCATGGCTCTGAAGCGTTTGGCTGGTGCATCCACCGATTCCAGCTTAAGACTTCTACCGTCAAATCTGATCCGGATGGAATGTCATCGGGCAGCGTAAAGCCCACACTCATCTCCCCGGTCTGGCCGGCCGGCACTGGCGCCTGCACGGTACCGATAAATATCGGAGTATTCCCATCCAGTACCTGCACAATCTGCATTGGCTGCTCCGACTGGCTCCCAGTATTCTGCAATGAGGCTTTCACATGGAATTGCTGGCCAGCCCCTATTGCTGCTGTACCGCCATTCTGGCCGGCTGGCTGGAAATTGGCATTCACAATCTGTGGTTGCTGAATCTGGATTGGCAACTGGCCCTGCGCAGCTGTCTGGACTGTTCTGTCATCTGACGTATTCGTGTTATTGCTGGCATCCGTGCTCTCTATCTGGTAATGGTAGGTGGTGTTGGGCTGCAGGCCAGACAGGGTCACGCTGTGCTGCTGCTTCAATCCTGGCACCGTCGTAGTATTGCCATAGCTGCTGTCCGTGCCAAATCTGACGAGACTCTCAGATGGTTCATCCGTCTGCCAGCTAATCGTGGCTGTGGTGCTGGTCACCGAACTCTGGATATGCAATAGCTGTGGCGCAGTATTATCGCCGGTGGTCCCACTCGGCATGGGAAAGCTCCCTTCTGCGGAACTATCGGTACCGGCGCTATTGCTTGATTCCACTCTGTAATAATACGTCTGGCTTGCCTGGAGATTGGATAGGGTCACGCTCTGGCTGGCCACCTGCTGCGCCCCCTGCGTAGTGTTGGTATAGCTACCGGGACTGGTGCCAAACTTCACGACGCCATCACTGGCCACATTGGTCTTCCACTCAATACTGGCCGAATCTGTCGACAAAGGTGTCGCGGTGGGGCCTTGCGTAATACTTGGTGGCTGTGGGGTGGTGCCCGAGCCATCCCCAATATTAATAGCATCATCGCCTAACAGGCCAAATGTGCCGGAAGACAAGTCCAATTTCCCGTTCAGAGCAAACGTCCCTGTCGCATTGCCCCGCATAGTGACAGTGACAGTTCTATCCTCATCCTGTCCTTCTTCATGGGAGCCTTGAATAAACAGCGTTCTGGCATTTTCGTCAAAATACCCGCCAGG
>JAHENU010000067.1 GCA_018609855.1 Candidatus Nanohaloarchaea archaeon
AACAATTTATGCAATAGAGAATAGTATAGGATATGCCGATACATCAGGAGAAAGACTGGTTTGCGTATGTAGCCAATATGCTGTTTGGCTGGGTCAGCGAACAGGACTTTCATATGCTGGAGACACTGAAACGTCAGTTAATCCAGTCTGATTTGAACTTTCTGTTCCGCACCTATGTCTCTCAGATGTGCCTGTCTACAATAGTTGTGTATGGGTTATTTGTTTTTTCCACTATTGGTGTTTCTGTTGTTTTACAATTGACGTTCTCACAAGCGCTGGTCATTGTGTCGTTAATTCCGTTAGCTATCGCCCTTTCCACGTTTTTCTTTTTCCTGTATTATCCACAATCTGTGGTGAAGCAACGCAGTGCTGATATTGAGCGGAACCTGCCTTTTGCGTTAAACCATATGAGCGCAGTCCTTAGTTCAGGACTACCGCCGTCTGCAGTATTTCGATTGATTCAGGAATTCGATGAATATGGTGAAATTGCGAAGGAGGCGAGGAAAATTTATCGACGGATTAAACTGCTAGGAGAAGATGTTGTGACTGCCATGCGAGAGGTGTCTCGGGCAACACCTTCTGATACCTTTCGGGAAATTTTGTACGGCACTGTCTCTACATTGGAAACAGGAGGGGATTTACGGAGTTTCTTTCGAGAAAAGGCACAAGAATCTCTACGAGATTACAAATTAGCACAGAAGAAGTGGCATGAGAAACTGTCTCTGTATTCAACCATTTATATGTCGTTGCTGATGGCTGCCCCTTTGTTTATCATTGTGATTTTGTCCGTTATCAATGTGCTGAACAATTCGTTTTTAGGATTTGCCGTCATTGACTTACTACGCATTAGTGTGTATGGGGTGGTGCCAGTACTGAATATTATGTTCCTCGGTCTACTACAAGTACTGCATAAAGGCGGAGGCGGCCAATCATAGGGATGTGTGTATGGATAGACAGACTTTGTGGAGATTAGGAATATTAGCAGCATTAGGTGCCGTGGTGATCGGTGCAAGTTTTATGTTGCAATCAGTGGCAACACACGCAGAGGTTCTCGCCAAGGATGCCAGTGTGTCACAAGAGCGACCTCTTACCTTCACTTTCCGTGCTGCACCTTCGGAGAGAGTGACTGTGCATATGCAGTTTAAAAGCTTCGCTGTTGATTCTCAATTACAACCTGTGATAAATGAAGAGGCTTCACCGCCTTTCACAAATGTGAGTAGTCAAGTTATTCAGGTGAAAGACGATAATTTGCAGACAGTGAATCAGTTAGTGTTGCGGGAAGTCTCAGGCGTAGGTGGTTTAATCATAGTAGATGAAGTACGGGTTCAGCGCGTGCCGGGATATGTATCAGTAGTGCATGTGTTGCTCAATATTGTTGGCGTTACCCTTCTCATTGGCCCATGGATTTTTCACTCTTATCGGGCCTTTCGACACCGGCAGGAATTGGAGGTCAAATTTCCTGCGTTCCTGCGAGATGTAGTGGAGGGGATGCATGCGGGTATGCCATTGCCCCGTGCTATTATTGCCACGCAGGATAATGAATATGGGGCATTATCTCCATATGTGCGTTCTATTGCAGCAAAAATTGAATGGGGGGTGCCTTTTGATACCATTCTTTCTGAATTTGCACAGAAAACACGATCAACGCACATTCAGCGATCAGTCAACGCGGTCATTCATGCACATCGGACGGGTGGCGCAATCACTGAAATTTTGGAAGCCATTAGTACAAACCTGCGCTCATTTCAGGATTTGCGTCAAGAACGAAAGCATCAAATGTATGGGGAAATTTTAACGGGCTATGTGATTTATGTAGTGTTTGTGGTCATATTAGCAAGCATTATTACGTACCTGTTGCCTGCTTTAGTGTCAACAGGGCAATTGTATACGTTGCAAGGGGGCGGCACCAATATTGACGTCATTCTCGGTGAATATCGTGTTCTCTTTCGAAACTTAGCTATCTTGCAGGCTGTTTTCTCTGGGTCGGTGATTGGCAAATTGAGTGAAGGCACGTTTTCTGCTGGTGGGAAACATATGGTTATATTAGGAAGTATTGGCTATGCGGGACTGGTGCTCTTTATCTAATGTCTCCGGTGAGGTCACTAATATATATCATCAGAGCGCACATGGTTATATGCATATGACGCGTCATAGTGTGTGGCTAAAACAAGGGTGTTTGCTTATTTTCTGTATAGCGCTTCTCGCCACAGTATCAGCTACGTCTTTTGAATGGTGGAATAGCTCTTGGCATTATCGCCTCCAGGTACCGGTAGATAGCGGCAATACCAGTCGGAGTGATTTTCCGATTGAGATGCCGGTGAATTTCACACAGCATGTAGCTGGCACCTTTGACACATCCTCTGTGCGGGTGATAGAGTACACCGAGAATGGTGCTGTCAAACGAGAAGCGCCGTCGCAATTTGATACACATGTCTCGTACGATGCGGCGCACAATGCGAAAGGGGTAGTTGCCTGGACCTTGGATGGTACAACAGCTGCTAATACCACAAGACAGTTTTTCGTTTATTTCGACACTACAGAGCATCCTAAAGGCAACGCTTCGTATGCCGATTCGTTTAATTATTCCATTGCAAATGGTATTGCTGCTATTAATAGCAGTACGCTGCAGTTAGAGATTGATTCTAATCGGAGTGAACGGACGGCCGGTCTCTCCCTTGCTCAACGGCGGGATGATGGAACAGAAGTGTTTGACGTGCCGGCAGATGAGCGGACATTAGAGTATTTGTATTATTTGAATGGGTCACAAGAGCTTGGATTCAATCTAGCTGATAATTTTACTGTGCAAACGGGGCCAGCGCGGCTGACCGTACGGCAACAGGGGCCAGAGGTGTATTGGAACAGTGATACGAAAACAGGGAAAGCCTCTGTAACGAAAACGTATCATATCTATCCGCAGAAGCAATACTTAAAAGTGGAACATATTGTGGATAACACGGCAAGTGAGAGCATATCGCGATCATCTGATTTAGCGCTGAGATTGGATGTGGGTCGCAACGGGATGGCTAATACGAATTCTGACAACAA
>JAHENU010000068.1 GCA_018609855.1 Candidatus Nanohaloarchaea archaeon
TGGATCTTTAGACTGTTCATCCTTTTTGAATAATCGTGATAGCTTCATAATGACATATCAATCATGTTTGAATTTATTTATAAATTTTACTCAAAGGTGTGTTATTTACTCGTTTGTAAATTAACTCATTATGATATTGCTGGTTTTAATTAGGCAGTAGTTGAATAGTTTACTCTCAGATAAACATTTATAAAAAAGAGGCAGATAAGGGGGGTTGTTCGGCAAAACCTTTCCACAAAGGCGGGAAATCTGAGGGATTTATAAAATGAAGACAAGATTTCGAATGATTTTGACAGAATATGTTTTCTTGTCAACCGAGGCAACTGAATTTCAAAAGAACGTCCAGATTTCACGAGTGTTCGATTAAATTACACACTCATCGGATCAATTTATGTGAATAAATTGCGAGTGTGCAAGTTATACGAATAGTGTGAATTATAATGACTGTTCAATATCTACACACTCTCATGTGATAATTCATCTAGCTGTGTATGTAGTTCTTCTAAGGTAGTTGCAATATCCTCTCCTTGATCAGTTAACATAATTAATTTCTTGCGGCCTTCTTTTCTAAATTCGACAAGACCTGCTTCTTCAAATGCGTTAAGAATTTTGACTGTGTGAGAATAAGTACAATGTGCTTCCCTAGATAAAATGGACGCATACTTAGATTTATTGCTTCTTTTTAAACTGAGCAGTATACGTACAGGTTTGCCATGCAGCAGCACGTGAAACAAGTCTGTCATCTTCCTCCCCCAACTAGGGGTGGGAGGAGGCAATTTATATAAGTGCAGTTCTCTTGGTATATATAAGGTGCAAATGGAACTAAGCATAGGAACAACCCGAGAGCTTTTAAAGCAATACGGCGTAGAACGGGCAAAACAGGAAGCTGTGACAGAATTTGCTACAGTGTTAGAACAATATGCCGGTTTTATCAGTGAAGAAGCTGCTTATTTGGCAGAAAAAGAGGGGCGGAAAACAGTGAAAGAGCGAGATGTTATATCCGCCATACGTAACACGCACGCTTCCGAATGATAGCATTAATAAACTTTCATGTGTAGATGCAATTATGACACAGCAATTAATTACTACATTGGCTGAAAAAAGCGGATATTCTGAAAGTAAGATACAGGAGTTGGTGCAAGCGAAATTAACTGAATTCTCTGGTTTGGTGTCAGAAGAAGGAGCCGTCTATCTTGTCGCTAAAGAATTAGATGTCAATCTGGTGGAACAAGCTGAAAAAAAAGATCTCAAAATTCAGAACATCTTGCCAGGTATGCGAAAGGTTGATTTGAAAGGAAAAGTTATCCGTATACAAGGAAAACATCAATTTAATCGGTCCGATGGAAGCGAAGGAGAAGTCCAGAATATAGTGATTGCGGACGAAACCGGTACCATTCGAATAGTGTTATGGGATAAGCAAACTACTATTAGTGATAATATAAGCGAGGGTGATGTGCTGGAAATTCAGAACGCATATTCACGTGAAGGCATGTATCAACAATGTGAAGTTCACTTACACGAGTCTTCACGAGTGAATAAGGGTGAACCACAAGATATTGGTGAAGTAGCGGACTATAACGTGAATTTCACGGGAAAAAGTGAAAATGTGAATATAAGTGAAATAAACAGTGAAGGCGTGAATTATGAATTTCACGGTACGCTCGTGAATGTGAGTGCGAAAAACCCCTTATTCACCGTATGTCCTTCATGCGGAAAGAAGGTGACTCGTGAAAATGAAACATATTCATGTGAAGTTCACGGTTCTGTAAACCCCGTGAATGCTGTTGTGATGTCAGGGTTTGTAGACGATGGCAAAGGATGTGTGCGATGTGTGTTTTTCCGTGATGTGGCTCAACAGCTGCTCGGTTTAGAGACATTATCAAATGTGAGTGAGGAAGGTGTGAGGGAAAAAGCACACCTGTGTGTAGGATCGGATGTGTGGATCGGAGGTCGGTCACAACGAAATGATTATGTTAATGCGCTTGAAGTGGTGGCCAATGACGTGAAAGTAATAAATCCGCGTGACCATATTCTGAATGTTATGACAAAGAATACTGAGGTGAGTGTATGAGTAAAGAGGATATTGAAAACCTGCCCGGTGTGGGTTCGAAGACGGCCGAAAAGCTTGTAGAAATGGGTTATGGAGATTTAATGGCAATAGCTGCAATGAGTGGCTCTGAACTGGCCTCAGCTGCTGAATTAGGGGAGAAAACTGCAGATAAAATTATTCAGGCAGCACGAGATGAATTAGATTTAGGGTTTACTACTGGTTCTGAAAAAATGCAGCAGCGACAGCATATCGGTACTATCACGACTGGAAGCAATGCACTAGATGAGCTTTTGGGAGGAGGCATTTCGACAAAATCGATTTCAGAGTTGTATGGAGCTTTTGGTGCTTCTAAAACACAATTAGCGTTGCAATTGGCCGTAAATGTGCAGAGAAGTCCAGAGGACGGCGGTCTCGGTAAAGGCGTGATTTTTATTGATACTGAAGACACTTTTATTCCAGAACGTATCACTCAAATGGCAGAAGCGCAAAACCTCGACCCAAACGCAGTTCTAGAAAATATTTTTGTGGCGCGGGCATATAATTCTGATCATCAGGTTTTGCTAGCTGAAAAAGCACAGGATCTGATGAGCAAAAATGAGGTCGGATTGATCGTTGTAGATTCATTGATGTCTCATTTTCGAGCTGATTATGTGGGTCGAGGAGAGTTAGCAAAGCGACAGCAGACATTGAATAAACATATGCACGTACTGCAGCGGCTAACAAATGCATATAATGTCTCAGCGATTGTAACCAATCAGGTGATGTCTCGACCAGACGTCCTGTTTGGAGACCCCACGTCCCCTATTGGGGGGCATATTGTAGGGCATACCTCTGCTTTCCGTTTGTATCTTCGAAAAAGCAAGAAGGACAATCGAATCGGGCGTTTGGTGGACAGTCCGTATTTACCAGAAGGTGAGGCTGTCTTTCGAGTAACACAAACAGGCATAGAAGATGTGTGAATACTGCATGTAGGATAATAAAGGCTTCGAAGGTTAGGCAATTTCTTCTTCGCTGACAATGACGAAATCGCCGACTGATTTCACTGCACTGAACGGAATTTTAGCACGACCATCTTTATCCTCTTCAACTGAAACTTGCTCTAGATTATCAGTGGTGTTTGTTACTAATAAATTCATGAGTTCACCTGTTTCAGCAACATAACTAATGTCTGAAACCTCGCCAAAGCGTTTACCACGTTCCTCACTCACGACTACACGCCCGAGCAGCTCTCCTCGTCTAAATTTTTCTTCCATACTTTCCTAATGGTAGCTCACTTTAAAATAGTTTGTGACTAAACGAATCTTTCATCTAGTATTCTATTTAATTTATGTTGTGGGTGTTATCCTGAGGAACAAAATATGCGTACGTCCTTCCTTTTTGTTTCCGATCGATGTATCTGTTATTCATCAGCCTGACCAGTACGTTATTGACAGAACGCAACGCATGTGATTTGCTTTGATACGCAGAAGTATCCACTATGTCAATGAGTTCGCCCGGCGTAGCTTCCCCCAGTTTATCTAATGCAGTCAATATTTCTTGCTGTCTTTCACTTAACCCATCGCTCTCACTCTCCTTTGAAGTTATTTTTGATGTTGTAGGGTGTGGATGCGTTTCTACATTTTGATAGTGTGCTGTTTTTTGCTCTTGGAACGTTTCCTGGGAGAGCGTAGCGTCTGCCACTGCATCATCAACATAGTGTTTCTGATTGAGCATGGCATATATCACACTTTGGTGGCAGAGCCGTAATATATGGCGTGGCAAACCATTGGAATGCCGATATAGTTTCACCAAAGCATCATATGTGAATGGTTCTATGCCGTTTCCGCCGACAAATTCTATACGTTTGCGGATGAGTTCTATGGTTTCGTCTTTGTTCAAGCGCTCTAATTGCATAACGGAAGGTGCTCGATTATACAATGTCGGTATATTGTTTTGTAAGAAATGCAGCAACGCAGGTGTTCCCACTGCTATGCAAATAATTGAATCGACATGATCGATGATGGTACGGATCCAGGATAATACATCTTCGCTTGCTTCATGGCCTTCATCGATCATAAGAATTGTCTTAGTGTGGAGCTTTTGTTGCAACTTAGTGTGGAGGTTATTGTAGGTAAGTGGTGAGAACTGTCTCGTGAAAATATTTTGTTGTAATACATTAGTAGCAAGGTAGTCACGTAGACGCTCTACCGTCGCAGGTGGTTTTGGCAAATAATGTACCGCATAGTGATCTTGATACTGATTATACAGCCATCGTAACAAATTAGTTTTTCCAGCTCCTGTTTCCCCAATCAACAAAGAAAATGCACTATGGGCTTCTATGTGTTTCATAATTTCTTTTATTTTTTCATTATTGCCAATCATGATATGTTCATAGATTTTGAACGTGAATGGGTTTCCATGCCAACCAAATTGTCCAAACCAGTCTGCTACAGTGTCTTCTTGCTGTGTTTTCACGTTCGGATTCATGCATTTCACGTTACATTTAAATGGTAATGAATATTAATATCTTTGCATGAGTGACACTATTCGGGTATTCACGGCGGTTGATGTGCCGGCTTCTATATATACATGGGCCCGGCCGTTATTAGAAACAGTGTCCTCATATGGGTGCCGGATTATACCTCCTGAAAAAATGCATCTTACTTTGCAGTTTCATGGTGATTGCACTCAAGAGGATATTACGCAGATACAGGCACACATTGAGAGTTTGGATGTTCACCCGTTTACTGTGTCCGTCCAAGGATGCGGTGCGTTTCCGAAACCGCAATTCCCCCGTGTTATTTGGCTCGGTGCAGAACACCCTTCATTACATATGTTGGCAATGCAATTTTCACAGAAGCGATCTTTCACGCCTCATATCACTGTTGCCCGGCAGAAACAGCCATCCTCTAGTATGGAAACGGTGTTGCAGCAGTATCAGGATGCTGAATGGGGCCAATTTCCTATTGAAACACTTACACTGTATAAAAGCATATTGAAACCCGGAGGTGCAGAGCATGTCCCTCTTTACACCAAATCAGTCTGATTATGATGCACAGCGCATTGTCCGTGTTGCTGGTATATTCAGCATTATTGGACTAGTGGCACTGTACACAATTTCAACAATGCATACCGCCCCTCTGGTCTCTGCATCAGAAGTTACAATGAAGGATGTCGGTGATTTTGTGAGAGTTCATGGCACAGTAAAAGACGCAGCATTGCAAGACGGAACTCTGTTTATTACAGTTGGATCTAACGATTTACAGGTGGTGTCTTTTCAATATACAGGGGCAGTGCCTCGTTTAAATACATCTTTAATGGCTGTTGGTGAGGTGCAACGATATGAAGGAAATTTGGAAGTGATTGCACGAACTGTGGATCTGAATGCTTCAGTAACTGAATAATAGGTTTTTAAAATTGTCATCGATTCCTGACGTTGAACGACGTTGTTAGTTGTTGAGTCGCATAGTAAGGAATAATTTAATGCGTTCGTCCAATGTATGCTTTTTGGTGTTGTTCGTCCCTATGCTTTCCTGAAAATCGAATCCTTTTAATTTCATATTGTTTATGTGGTTTTTAATCGTAGAAACAGATTTGTTCAGTGTATTGGCTAATTCATGATAGGTCATAGGGTATCCCGCATCGTATAATTCGCGGATAATTTCTCTTTCTGTTTCTGAGGTTTTTGTCCACAACGCTTTCCCTTCCTCCAATTTCTCGCCAGACCGGTCATCCCCGTCTTCAGGATGTGTCGGCACTGCCGGCCGAGATGGCTGGCGTTGAATCTGTAGAGCGCCCGAAGAGTGTGATGTGGTAGTAGAGGCGGTGGCTTCGGCTAGCTGATTTTCTAATGCTTCTAGTCGGCGGTTGAACACATCTATATATTGTTCCATGTTTTCCTTGGTCATGGTGACGGCATTGTACATTTGTGTATTCCATTGTTCCATTTCTTCAAGTCGTTGTGACACATATTCAACTTGTTTCTGGGAGGAATGGTTTTGAAGGCGATTTACTGTCTTTTCAACGTTCAGCACATGGTCCTTCACATTCTGAATATCCTGTTCATACGATCGTATTTTTTCTTCAAGGGCAGGCAATTCTAACTTGCGGCGGAGAACTGACATGAGCGTCTCGAACATACACTGTATAGGATGATGAGCTTTTAATAAATATGCGTCCAGTCGCCCGTTGATTTTTAAAACCTGCTATCTCAGTTGTTTGTGTGCCGTATGTCCTCCTCATGATGCATGAGTGGGGAGCAGCCACGGCATGACCCGCCTCGGTCAGCAGGCTTGACCAATGAGAGCCTGTGTTACGGGCGGGTGGTATTCTTTTTCTCTTATATTGGTTGGAAATGCAACTTTTTGACCTTGCCAGCTGGCTCAGGGAGACCA